>JAJXUS010000036.1 GCA_021782675.1 Acidobacteriota bacterium | reverse complement strand
ATGGGGCAATTTTGTCGATCTGAACGGCATGAACAGCGGCCGTTTTCTGGATACCCCGGAGTTTGCCGTGATGCATGCCCGCGGCAACCAGGAAAACTTTTTTGAGCGGATCGACAAAAATCCCACCGCGAACGACACAGCCCATCTTGATCTGACCGCAGCCCGCTCCTGGTTCCAGAACCCAAATCAGTTTGACCAGCAGTTTCAGGTACCCAGTTCCCTGAATCCCACGGCAGCGCCACAGGACCAGCGGCAGGAAAATCTGACGTTTAATATTGCGCCGGCGTGGACGCATATTTTCGGTGCGACCTCACTGCTGCATGTCAATCCGTTTCTGCGGCAGGACAATATCCACTACTATCCCAGCCGGAATGTTTTTTCGGATACTCCGGTGACGCTGGCGCAGAGCCGCCGCCTGCAGAACGTGGGCATCACGGCGGATTTCTCCTACGTCCGGGGCATTCACAACATCAAGATCGGCGCCGTCTTTCAGCACACCTTTCTCAGCGAGGGATTCGGCTTCGGCATTACAGGGCCGCTTTACAACGCGCCCTGCCAGAACACGGCGGGGTTTCCCGTGGCGGCGCCCGGAGTATCCCAGACCTCAGGCTGTACGGCGGCCGGCTATCAGCCGAATCCAAATTTTGTTGCGGGTGAGCGGCAATACGATCTGACGCGCGGCGGCAAGGAGTTCGTCTTTAAGGGCCACGCCGATATTAAGGAAGAGACGCTCTATTTTCAGGACAACATCATCTGGAAGAACTGGCAGTTGCTGCTGGGTGCGCGCGGGGACAACTACAACGGACTCAGCTCCAAGTACATGCTGGAGCCGCGCGCCGGCGCAACGTACCAGATCAAGAAAACCGGCACTGTCTTTTCCGGGGGATTTTCCCGGCTGATGCCGACGCCCTACAACGAAAACCTGGTGCTTTCCAGCTCCACCGGTCCCAACGGGCTGGCAGGATCGACGGGCGTGGCGCATCCGCTGGTTCCCGCTTCCCGCAATCAGTACAACATCGGCTTTGAGCAGGCGCTGGGTAAGAACATTGTCGTCGACGGCAACTACTTTTGGAAGAATACGAAGCGGGATTACGATTTCGACGTCATCCTGAACACGCCGTTGGCATTTCCCATTCAGTGGCAAAAATCTTCCATCAACGGCGGAGGTCTTCGCGTCTCTGTCACTCCTATTCACGGATTCTCCGCCTTTTCCGACATGGGTCATGCGCACTCGCTCTTCTATCCGCCGGAGGTGGGAGGCCTGATCTTCAACAGCGGCATCAGCACGGGGCCGTTTTTAATCGATCACGATCAGAAGTTCGAACAGACAACGCATCTGCAATACCAGCCGAAGGCGAATGGCCCGTGGTATGGCTTTACCTGGCGGTATGAGAGCGGCTTGGTGGCCGGGAACGTACCCTTTGGCACGGCTCCGGGCGTTCCGGTGAACCTCACCTACCTGACCCCGGACCAGCAGCAGCAAATCAAGTTGAGCTGCAATGGCGTCCGCGCCACCTTAACGGCTCCGCTGGCAAGCTGCCTGCCCGGGCAACTGGCCTCTCCGCTGGTAACCATCCCGCGTGCCGGGACCGAAAGCGCCGCGTCCAATCCGCCGCGTGTGGCGCCCCGCAACCTGTTCGATATGGACGCGGGCTGGGATAACGTGTTCCAGCGCAAGCGTTTCACCACAAATCTGAGCGTCTCCGTAACAAACATCACCGATAAGGTCGCGCTGTACAACTTTCTCTCCACCTTCAGCGGAACCCATTTTGTGCCCCCGCGGCTGATTACTGCTCAGGCAGTATTTAACTTCTAGGGCTGGGGCCGGACCGGGAATCTTTTCTTCCTGCCTGCCCCGGCCATCTGCGAAAATGAGTGGTGCCCATCCCGCATCGCCCATCAGACAAATCCACGGAAGGAGCAGGTCGAATGCCCGCAAAATATGTATTCGTCACAGGCGGCGTTGTGTCGAGCCTCGGAAAAGGATTGGCGGCCGCCTCCATCGGCTGCCTGCTTGAAAGCCGCGGTCTGCGCGTCAACCTGATGAAGTTCGACCCCTATCTGAACGTCGATCCGGGCACCATGTCGCCGTTCCAGCACGGCGAGGTGTTCGTGACGGACGACGGAGCGGAGACCGATCTCGATCTGGGCCACTACGAGCGTTTTACCCACGCGCACCTTTCGCGGGACAACAATCTGACCACGGGCCGGATCTACGAGCAGATCATCACCAAGGAGCGGCGGGGCGATTATCTGGGAAAGACGGTGCAGGTCATTCCGCACGTCACGAACGAGATCAAAAACGCGATGCGCAAGGTTGCCGCGGACACGGATGTGACGCTGGTCGAGATTGGCGGCACCGTGGGCGACATCGAGTCGCTACCGTTTCTTGAAGCCATCCGGCAGATGCGCCAGGAGCTGGGCCGCGAAAATACCGTATTTGTACACGTAACGCTGGTGCCGTGGATTGCCGCCGCGCAAGAGCTGAAGACAAAGCCCACGCAGCACTCGGTAAAAGAGCTGCTGTCGATTGGAATTCAGCCCGACATTCTGCTGTGCCGCACGGACCGCTTCCTGTCGCGGGAGATGAAGTCCAAGATCGGCCTGTTCTGCAATGTGCAGGAGCAGGCGGTCGTGACGGCGAAGGACGTTGCTTCCATCTATGAAGTGCCGCTCGTGTTTGCCCAGGAGGGTGTGGACGCACTAGTGCTGAAGTATCTCCACCTGGAAGCGGGCGAGCCGCAACTGGAGCGCTGGAGTGAGCTGGTTGAGCGTTGCTATCACCCGAAGGATGAGGTCTCAATCGGCATCGTCGGCAAGTATGTGGAGTATGAAGACAGTTATAAGTCGCTGAAAGAGGCACTGGTACATGGTGCGCTGGCGCACAATCTGAAGCTGCGGGTTACATGGATTGAGGCGGAGGGTCTCGAGACCGGCGACGCGGACGATCGCAGCTACGAATCGCAGCTCGAGGGCTTCGATGGAATTCTGGTGCCCGGTGGCTTTGGCAAACGTGGCATTGAGGGCATGCTGAATGCGATCCGTTACGCGCGCGAAAAGCAAGTCCCGTATTTCGGGATTTGTCTGGGGATGCAGACCGCGTGCATTGAGTTTGCGCGCAACGTGTGCGGGCTGAAGGAAGCCAACTCCAGCGAGTTCGATCCGGCAACGCCGCATCGGGTGATCTACAAGCTGCGCGAGCTGACTGGCGTGGAAGAGATGGGCGGCACGATGCGCCTGGGAGCATGGCCTTGCACGCTGCAACCGGATTCCATCGCAGCCGCGGCGTACGGTACGACCGAGATCAGCGAGCGCCATCGCCACCGGTATGAGTTCAACCGCGAATACGAAGCGCTGCTGACCGGGGCGGGCCTGCGCATCACCGGCACAACGCCGGACGCGACGTACGTTGAAATCGTCGAGATTCCCGGACACCCATACTTCCTCGGTTGCCAGTTTCATCCGGAGTTCAAATCGAAGCCGCTGGAGCCGCATCCGCTGTTCCGCGAATTTGTCCGCGCCAGCTATGCGAATCGCCAGAAGGACCACTTGCAAAGCGAACCGTCAGCGGCGGAAACCACAGCCACACGCGCGGTTTAAGCGTACCGTTCAGCGATTCCGCGTGATGCATTAGTAAATTTGCGAGGCAACTTATGTCGCTTTGGCATGTCATTGTTCTCTCAATCATTCAGGGAATGGCCGAGTTGCTGCCCGTCTCCAGTTCCGCGCACGTGGTGGTGGCGGAAAAGTTGATGGGCATGGACCCGACGGCCCCGGCGATGACGCTGCTGCTGGTCATGCTGCACACCGGAACGATGTTTGCCGTCATCGTCTACTTCTGGCGGCAATGGGGACAGACGTACTTTCGCGATGGACAGACATTCCGCACCATCGTGCTGCAGTTGATTGCCGCAACCTTTGCAACGGCTGTCATCGGTGGCGGGCTGATTGAAGGCATCGAGAAGTTCGGCTTTCCACACGCGAAGCACGCGGAGATTGAGCAACTCTTCGGCCGCCTGGATCTGATCGCGCCGGCTTTGGCCGCGGCGGGCATTTTGATTCTGCTCGCCGGCCTGCGCCGCCGCGAGGTAGCGCGCAAAACGATGGACCACGATGGAACTGGACTGACGATGCGCCAGTCCATATGGATCGGCGCCGTGCAGGGCCTATGCCTGCCGTTCCGCGGCTTCTCGCGCTCCGGGGCAACCATCTCCACCGGCATGCTGATGGACGTGCGCCGCGCCCGCGCGGAAGAGTTCAGCTTTGCTCTGGCTGTGATCCTGACGCCGCCAGCTATCGCGCGCGAGGTATTGCGCCTGATGAAGGCGCAGCATATCACCGGCGCAGAGAACCTGGCATCCGCAATGGGCCCGAGCCTGCTCGGCGCGTTTTTTGCGTTCCTGGCCGGCCTGGTGGCGCTGAAGTGGCTGAGCCGGTGGCTGGAAACCGGCAAGTGGTGGTGGTTCGGCGTGTACTGTCTTGTCGCTGCCAGTGTCGTCTTCTGGCTACACCTTCGCGGCTTTTAGAGCATTTTCCCTATTAGGGGAGAGTGCCTGTGTAGCACCGAGTTTGATCGTGTGTGTAGCGAATAACCGCTGCATCGCAGAGAAAAGCCAATACCCGGATTCTTCGCTTCGCTCAGAATGACGAACTTCACGTCGCACCGCTCCCTCGTCTTGTGCGGATAGCGAGCCTACTCGACTAGACCGCAGAGTCCGTGCGGCCCGCATCCAGCGGGATACGAATCTGCGCACAACAGCCCGCCGTGTTGGCGCGATTGGTGAGGGTCAGCGTTCCGCCGTGCGCCTCAACAATCTGCATCGACAGCACCAGCCCGATCCCCGTACCGCCTGGCTTCGTTGTATAGAACGGGATGAATAAATTTGCCGGGTTCGTGATGCCCGGTCCATTGTCTGCTACCTCGATGAGCGCCGCGCCTGGCTCGCAATGCAGCGTGACGTGAACCTCCGCAGGCCGTTGCGCGCTGGTCTGCATGGCGGCGTCGGCCGCATTGCGGATCAGGTTGATCAGCGCCTGCTCCAGTTGCGCCGCGTCTGCCGGGATGGCGACGTTCCTGTCCCCCGACAGAGCCACCGGCACGCGTACCTCCAGGCTGCAGACGCGCTCCAGCAGTAGATAGATCTCGATGGGCGCCAGCGCTGGCGGCGGCAGCTTGGCCAGTTGGCTGTAACCCTGCAGAAAGCGATTGAGGGACTCTGCCCGCTCATCGATGATCGCGAGTCCATGTTCCATATCCACTGGGTTCGGCCGTCCCGCGGAGGCGGCGCTCTGCTGCAGCGTCATGCGCAGACTGCCTGCGATCGATTTGATCGGTGTCAGCGAATTGTTGACCTCGTGCGCCATTACGCGAATCAGCCGCTGCCAGGCCTGCCGCTCCTGCTCCCGCAAGACCCCACCCACGTCCGACAGCAGTAGCAGCGTGTGCGGAATGGCATTTTGATAAAACTTGCTGCGGCGCACCATCCATCGCGTCTCGCCGGCGGCTCCGGTCAACGAGACAACACCCTTATCGCCAGCCCGGAGCACCCCGGCAACGCCCAGCGAGGCCGCGTCGGTGCCCAGCATCGTTTCCATCGGCACGCCCAGCATGCGCGCGGCTGCGGGGTTGGTGAGCTGCAGGCGGCCGGCGTCGTCGAACGCAAACACTGGGACATCCATCGTCTCTACCACGCGCTCCAGCAGCGCAAATGTCTCCGTTTCGCGGTACCGGCGTTTGCGCAGGTCGCCACTCAACGCATTGATCTGCGCTGCCAGATCGCCAAGCGCATCGCCCTCTTGAATTTCGCGCGAGCGGAAAGAATACTCGTTTTCACGCATGGCCGAGACCACATTGGAGAGCGTCTGCAGCGGCCGGACCACCTGATGAAAACTGCTTCGCATCAACGCGGTGAGAGCGAGCAGGAGTCCGGCGGCGACGCCCAGCCGGAGCAGCCAGGAGCTGTGCCCGAGCCACACCAGCCCGGCGCCAGCAAGTACGGCCAGCAGCGCCAGCCAGGCCATGCGGAGAGCCAGGCGTGTCTCAAACGAAATCCGAGGCGAACCTCGCCTCGCCCGCCAGCCGAGGAAACGGAGCGGGCTGCGGCCTTCGCTAGAGGCCATATTTTTCCATGCGCCGGTACAGCGCACCGCGGCTCAGTCCCAGCGCATCGGCCGCCTGGCTGACGTTGCGGTTGTAGCGTGCCAGCGCCTTGCGGATCAGCACGCTTTCCACGCTCTCAAGGCTCATCTCGTCCAGGGAGGTCTGCCCGCGATGCGCTTGCAGGTTCAGATCGGCGGGTGATATCCGGTTGCCGCGACTCATCAGTACTGCGCGTTCCATCGTGTGTTCCAGTTCGCGAACGTTCCCTGGCCACGGGTGGTCCAGAAGCATCTGCAGCGCAGATGCCTCCAGTGCCGCGATCTGTTTGCGATACCGCTGCGCATACCGCGCCAGAAAATGTCCGGCCAGCGCGGGGATATCTTCACGCCGTTCCCGCAGCGGCGGCACGTGAATCTCAATGGTGTTCAAGCGGAAGAGTAGATCTTCCCGGAAGCGGCCTTCGGCGCACTCCTGGCGCAGGTCGGCATTGGTCGCGGAAAGCAGTCGCACATCCACGCGACGGGTGCGCGAGGACCCCACCCGCTCCATCTCGCCGGCCTCCAGAACGCGGAGCAGCCGCGCCTGCTGGCGCGTGGGCACATTGGCAATTTCATCCAGAAATAATGTCCCGCGGTCCGCCAACTCAAACCGCCCGATCCGATCAGCGCCTGCGTCCGTAAATGCGCCTTTCACGTGGCCGAAGAGCTCGCTTTCGAACACTCCTTCAGACAGGGAGCCGGTGTTGACCGCAATCCAGGCATTCTGCGCCCGCGATGAGACCGCATGCAGCGTGCGCGCCACCACCTCTTTGCCCGTCCCGTGCTCTCCGGTGATGAGAATATTGGCATCCGATGGGCCCACCCGGGCAATGGCGTCCAGCACCGGGCGCATGGCTGCGGAGTCCGCAATCATCTCCGGCCGCCCTTGAGCGCGCAGCAGAGAGTTCTCCGCTTCCAGCATCTGCGTACGGCGCAGCGCCCGATGCAGCTCCACCTGTGTCTCAACGATCGTCAGCAGGCGCGTATTTTCCCAGGGCTTCTGGACAAAGTCGCGCGCGCCGCGTCGCATGGCCTCCACGGCCAGATCGATACTTGCCCAGGCAGTCATTACGACGACCGGCACCTGCGGGTCCGCCTCCAGAATCTCCCGCAGCAGCTCCATCCCCTCCTGGCCAGAGGTGGTGTCCCGCGAATAGTTCAGGTCCATCAAAATAGCGTCGAAAGAGTGGCTGCGTACCAGATCGAGCGCACCCTGCGGGGAGTTCGCACCGACCACACGGAAATTCGCGGCCCGCAGCAGAATACTCAGTGCGTCGATGATCTGCTGCTGATCGTCGATTGCGAGCACTACCGGTGGTACCTCGCCGCTAAGCGCGGCCTGCTGCGGCTCTTTGCTGCCAGACATTGCGTACCGTCCCCCGCATCAGGGTATCGCGGACTGCCGGAATCATGGTTGGCTGACCGTACCCGTCCGGGCATCCTCCATGGAGATATGGTGCTCCTCGAGCGTGGTGCCCGTGGTCAGCTCCAATTGCACGCGGGCCTTTTCATACGCTGTCATCGCGGTTACCAGATCAGACTCGGCAAGGGATACATCATGCTGTGCGCTCAGGGTCTGGAAGCTGGAGCCGGAGCCAAGTTTCTGCTCCTGCTGCGTGATCTGGAAGGTCTTCTGCGCCAGGTCGCGAGCCTTTGTCGCGGAGTCGACGCGGGCCCGGCTTTGCTCGAGCGAGTACTGCGCATTCTCAACCTCGATCAGAATCTGCTTGCGAAGCTGCTGCTGAAAGAGCTGCGACTGGCGATATTCAAGCTCTGCGCGGTACTGATCCGCCTTTGCGACGCGGTTGCGGATGGGAATCTGCACTTCACCGCCTACGAAATATTCCTGCCCGCTGTTGTTGAATGCGTTGCGTAAGACGCCGCCGAAGCCATTCGGCAGATTGGTTGTGTTTGGAGGCAGGGCACCCGGCGTCGCTCCGGCCCCGTAGTTCGGGTTCAACTGCCCGCCCAGTGCGTTGCCGGCATAATAGGCAACCAGGTTCACGGCAGGCAGCAGGGCGTTGCGTGCTGTCTTCAGCGTCAGCTTGTGGTTGCGCAGGTCGATTTTAGATTCAGCCAGCTCCGGACGATCCTGCATTGCTGTCTGGACCAGCTCGCCAGCATCCCCCTGCACGGCCACCGCGCCCGTGTCGATTTCCGAGGTGGGAATCACGGGCATAGCCAGCAGGACGGGGTCGTTCAGATTTTTTGTGAGCGCATTCTTCATCAGTAACTGCTGCAGTTGCAAATTGGTCTTAGCGACAGTCACATCCTGTGCGCGCTTTGCAACCTCCGTTTCGCTGCGCACCACATCCATCTCGGGGATTGCCTGTAGACCGAATTGCTTCTGAGCGTTGCTGTAGGACTGCTGTGCAAACTGCAACGATCGTTCCTTGACCTGTTCTTCCTGATACGCGTTAAACAAATCCCAGTAAAGATTTTCAATCTGGGTGACCGTCGCGATCACCTGGGCCTTGAACGCGAGGTTCGAAATCTTCTGATTGTTCTTTGCGATGCGGATATATCGCGTATTTGGCAGAAAGCCAAAGCCAGCCAGCAGCGGTTGCGTCACTTTGAATTCAAACGTGCTCGACAGCGACGGCGACAGGTTGAAGAAGGGGCTGTTGGCCGACTGGCGCTGGTTGTAGAGCAGCACAGTCAGGCGCGTGCCGGAAGCAAATGCCTGACGGTACGCGACATCGCCGTTGGTCGTTACAGTGTTCAGCGTTGGAACACCATAAATCTGCTCATTGATGACCGGCAGCACCTGATGATCGACGTTAAACGCGCCGCTGATAATGGGGTCGAACGACGACACAGCGGTTCCCGTGCCCAGAGTAGACTGCACGAGGCCGGATGCGCCTGCACCGGCCCCGCCTGCGCCGCCCGAGGTGCCACCGGCTCCCGCACCGGAAGGCGCCGCGCCAATGCCGCCCACGCCCGCGCCCGGTGTGTTCTGGACAATGCCCGTATTCACGCCGAGCGTTACGCCGCCACCGCGGGCGCGCTGCAGATCGACCGCCGCAATGGGAATGTTGTAGCGCGCAATGGCGATATCGAGATTATTTTCCAGCGCCAGTGTAATCGCATCATGCAGCGAAAGATAAAGTTTCCCGTCGCGCACCAGGGAGTCGAGCAAACCGGAGTTCGTCAGGTTTGGCGGGGATACGCGGGATGGCAGATACGCAGCCCAGGGAGCGTCCCGGTGAGGAATGCTTAGTCGCAGCGCCGGAGCTGACACCACCGCTGTGTTCTGTGCCGGGATCGGCCTGCCCGAGAAAGCCACCATCGTTGCGAGTGCCAATGCCCCTCGCCGAATGCGTGTTGCATGGACTGCCATTACTTCACGTCCTCCGTCTTTTGCAATTCAGTGTGCGCGGAATCCCGCACCATCCAGCCATCCCGCAGCTCAATCAGACGACTGCCGTAGGCGGCATTCTCTTCAGAGTGCGTTACCTGGACAATCGTCGTCCCTTCCGCATTCAGCCGTTTGAAAAGCTGCATTATCTCCCTGGCTTGACCGGAATGCAGATTGCCAGTCGGCTCGTCCGCCAGCAATAGGGTAGGAGAGTGAATCACCGCGCGCGCGATACCAACCAATTGCTGCTGACCGCCGGAGAGCTGCGAGGGAAACAAATCCTTTTTGCCGACGATCTGAAAGCGGTCAAGAATGTCGGCCACCATGGCCTGACGCTCGGAGGCAGCTACATTTTTGTAGGTCAGCGGCAGCTCGATATTTTCCGCGACCGTCAGATCGTCCAGCAAGTGGTAGCTCTGGAAGACCATGCCCACGCTGGTGCGGGCTATGTCTGCCCGTTGCCGCCGATTCAGGCTATGCACTGGCTGGTCGCGAAACCAGTATTCGCCGCGCCACTCATCATCCAGAAAACCCAGCACGTTCAACAGCGAGGATTTGCCGGAACCTGACGGG
>JAJXUS010000035.1 GCA_021782675.1 Acidobacteriota bacterium | reverse complement strand
TGAATATCCAGAGTCGTTTCAGATTCATCATCGCACCATCTCGGGCGCTCTGACCTCTCTGACAGAGTGCCTCGCCGATCCAGCCCTCTGCCGCCGCTGGTCCGCAGCCGTGGACGCCGACTTGCAGGACCGTGCGACACTCGCCGGGCTGTTGCTGGCCGGCGCACTTGTCTCAGGCCGCAGCGCGATGGTTTTATTTTCCTCGCGCAACGCGAATCACCTGGAGCACAACGTGACGATGTGCACCGACGCGCAGTGGATCGAACGTTCCCGCCGCTTACTGGCGCTGCTGCACGAACCGTAGCCGCTTCGCGCAGGCTCCCTGCAGGCGGCGGGTTGAACGCACACCGGCTACAGGTTCTGACGCGGGCCAAATTTCTTGCGAATTTCAATCGCTCGGCTCAGCGCTCTCTCCACCAGTTCGTGTACCCTGAAACATCCGGAGTCAATGAAATGGCGCGCCGCTGGAGGACCCAACTCGCTCTGTTTCTGGCCGTCATCGGGCCAGGCTTTATCACGGCCAACGTCGATAACGACGCCGGGGGCATCCTCACCTATTCGCAGGCCGGGGCCCAGTTCGGCTACACGCTGCTGTGGACTGTGCTGCCCATCACCCTGGCCCTGATTGTCGTGCAGGAAATGTGCGCCCGGATGGGTATCGTGACCGGCAAAGGACTCAGCGATCTGATTCGCGAGCAATTTGGCCTGCGCCTCACCTTCTTCCTCATGATCCTGCTGGTCATCGTCAACTTTGGCAATGTGATGGCGGAGTTTTCCGGCATCGCCGGCAGCATGGAGCTGTTTCACATCAGCAAATATGTCTCGGTGCCGGTGTGCGCTCTGCTGGTGTGGCTGCTCGTCATTAAAGGGGACTACAAGGGCGTCGAGAAGGTCTTTCTCGTCGCCTCCGTCATCTACATCGCCTATATCTTTGCTGGCGTACTGTCGGGCCCCAACTGGCACACGGCGCTGGTCTCTTCCGTCACGCTGCCGTCGCGCTCGGTCTGGCATAGTTCGTCGTACATCTACATGACGGTGGGCGTCATCGGCACCACCATCGCACCGTGGATGCAGTTTTATATGCAGTCTTCGGTGGTCGAAAAAGGCATTACCCCCAAGGGTCTGAATGCGTCGCGGACCGACGTCGTTGTCGGATCATTCTTCACCGATATTGTGGCCTGGTTCATCATCGTGGCCTGCGCAGCGACCCTGTTCGTCCATGGTCTGGGCTCCATTCAGAACGCTGCCGACGCAGCGGAGGCAATGAAGCCGCTGGCCGGCAAATATGCCTTCATTCTGTTTGCCGCCGGCTTGTTCAACGCCTCGCTGTTTGCTGCTTCGATCCTGCCGCTCTCCACGGCTTACACCGTCTGCGAGGGAATGGGCTTTGAGTCGGGTCTGGATAAGCGTTTTTCAGAGGCGCCGGCGTTTTACTGGCTCTACACCCTGCTAATCGCGGGCGGCGCTGCGGTTGTTCTGTGGCCGAACTTTCCGCTGGTCAAGGTGACCATTCTGTCGCAGGTTCTCAACGGCGTGCTGCTTCCGGTGGTCATGATCCTGATGCTGCTGCTGATTAACAACAAAGAACTGATGGGGAAGCACACCAATAATCGCTTCTTCAATTGGGTCGCGTGGCTGACGGCCATCATCGTCATCGTCCTGTCGCTCGCCCTGTTGTTCGCCCCTGGCGCCTAGAGAAATGCGCCGCGCGCCAGATCGCGCACAAAGGTCCTGTCCGCCGCCAGGAAGTTATAAGCGGGCAGATCCCGCAAAGCCACCCAGCGCATATCCTCAAACACGCAGTTCTGCGGAGTGCCGGAAAAACTGCGCACCTCAAAAAACCGCAGATGGATGGCGCTCCCATTCCTGTAGTGGTACAGGATTTCCGTTAAAAGCCTGCCCACCTCGGCATCGATCGCCAGCTCCTCCTGCAACTCGCGCCGCAGCGCCTGCTCCGGCGTTTCTCCGGCCTCCAGCTTACCGCCGGGAAACTCCCACTGCAGCCCCATGGGCGTACCGGCCTTGCGCTGACAGATCAGCACCTCCTCACCGCGCAGGATCAGCGCGGCCGCAACCTCGCGGACGCGGACGGGGGATGGAGCGGTTAGCGGCGGGCTGGGCGCCTGCGATTCCATGCCCACCAGCATAGAGATTTATTGCGGGATCGGCGAGTCGGGCAAAGCGATGACGCGAGGATGTGCGGGGAAAACCTCCGGATGCAGGATGCCCGCGATGGCGTGCAGCCCCTCCAGCAGCGTGTGGGCCGGCGTATTCAGAAACTCATCGGGGACACAGTAGACACGGCCCTGCTGCACGGCCCGCAGCTGATGCCATCCGCGTTTCGCCACCATGCGGCCGAGCGGCACCCGGTCCCCCGCGCCACACCAGGCGAATCCCAGCACGTCAGGGTCGCTGCCAGCGACGGCATCGAGGGTCGTTACTTTTCCAGGCTCACCGACAAATTCCCCACCCGCCGCCTCTACCAGCTCCGCCACCCAGGGCTGGGAGTGAATGGGCGGCTTGCCCCATTCTTCGCAGTACATGCGCGGCCGCGGCAAACTTGCCGTAGCGCTGCGCACGTGCGCAATCTCCGCTTCGATCTCCCCACACAGGGCTTCACCCGCGGCGCGAGCATCGACGATCGCCGCAAGCAGGCGAATGTCCATCAGGACATCCGCGAGCGTGTGCGGCGCCAGCGTGACGACAGGCGTGCCAGTGCGAAGGATGGCGGCCAGAGTTTCTTCCCGATAGGGCACGGAGGCGAGCACCAGATTGGGACGCGCCTCGCGCAATTCCTCTGTCGTCGAGGACCAGGAGTCCGCGACGACCGTCAGCCCGGCCTGCCGCAGCGCTGGGACCGACTGCAGGCAATATCGCGTGCAGGCCACCAGGGTATCCAGCCGGTCCAGACGCGCAAGCGTAAGCGTAATGCTCGGCTGCAGGCTGGCGATGCGCAACGAACTCACAGGAGCGCTCTCAATGGTTTGCGGGCTGAGGATGAAAGACCGGCCATCCGTGGCTGGCAGAAAACTCAAGCAGCGCGGGGGTAGGGTTCACCGGGAAAGCCTGGCGCGCCATCAGCAACATGGCTGCGTCGTGGATGGAGTTGCCAAAGACCGCGTCCGGGTGCGTCACGCCCATGCGGCGCAGCGCGATGGCCTTGCCCTCGTCGGTCGGCGCATCGGTCAGCACATCGGTGGCCACGCCATTGTCAACGCGCACACTGGCTGCCAGCACGCGATCGGCGGGAATGCCAAACTCCGCCGCCGCATGTTCGACCATCCACCGGTTGGTGGAGCTGACCGCCCAGAGCTCCACCCCATCCCGCACCAGGGACTCGCACAGCCGGAACATCTCCGGGAAAATCTGCGGCCGCACCGTGCGCTCAAAAAATTCGCCCACGGCACGGCGCAACTCCTGCTCGCGCAGCCCGCGATACACCTGCACCATCTCGCTGCAGATGGCCAGCTCTGACACCTCGCCACGTAGATACGCGCGATAGCGGTCGTCCAGCCAGTTGCTGGCATCCCGCGAGAGCAGACCGCAGCTCATCGACCAGCGCATAAAACCCACACCGGCGTCTCCGGGCCACAGCGTGCCGTCGCAGTCGAACACAGCGACCTTCGGCTGCAGCGCGGCGATGGCATGCAAGAAGCGGGCGGAATCGAAGACTTCAGCGGGTGGAGAAGTGACTTGCTGCATCGCGAGATCATCCTTGGTCGGGCTGAGGGAGGATGCGGCATCCACGCAATGCCGCGACTCTCCGTCCCTTCTATCTTGCCGGTTTACGCCGAACTCCGCCAGCTTTGTAGCCTCGCTGTAAAGTCGGGTACGCTGCGGAAACTTCCTGCTCTGTGCTGCGCAGCATGTCCGATCATCTAAGCGTAGTCCTGACGATGCACTGTGACACCAATCTCGGACTGATCGATGCGTACCTGACATTTCTGCGCGTCGAAAAAGGGCTGGCACCGCTTACATGCGAGGCCTACCGCCGCGATCTGCTGCAATTTGCGGAGTTTCTGGAACAGCAAAATGGCCGCCTGGACGCTGCGACCCATGCGCAGGTGGCTGCTTTCATTCAGCACTTGCAGGCACACCAGGCGCAGGCGCGGTCGCGCGCCCGCAAGCTTTCCTGCCTGCGCGGGCTATACCGCTGGCTGTTGCTCGACAGTCGCATTGCGCACGACCCGACGATCCACATTGAGTCGCCGGGCGGCTGGAAGGTGCTGCCCAAGTCCCTGTCGAAGGACGAAGCTCTGGAGATGGTGGAGCGCAGCCGTGGCGGAGAGCAGCAGGCGTCTACGCCCGCGCGGTTGCGCGATGCCGCGATGATTGAGCTGCTGTATGGGAGCGGCGTGCGCGTTTCGGAGCTGGTGGGTTTGAGCGTTGCGGATGTCTCGCTGGACCAGGGCCAACTCCTGGTGCGCGGCAAGGGAGACAAGGAGCGCATCGTACCGCTCAGCCAGCCAGCCACGCAGGCGCTTCAGGCGTATCTGCAGCATGGCCGGTCGGCGTTTGCCGCCCGGCAAATGCGGCCCGTCCGGCAGGTGTTTCTCGGCGCGCATGGCCGTTCCCTTTCGCGCCAGACAGTGTGGACACTGGTAAAACGGCTGGATCACCGGGCCAGCCCGCACATGCTGCGCCACTCCTGCGCCACCCACATGGTGGAAAATGGCGCCGATCTGCGCACCGTCCAGACGCTGCTCGGCCACGCCGACATCTCCACCACGCAGATCTACACGCATCTTGCGCTTGGCCGGCTGAAGGCAGTCCATCGGGCGCATCATCCGCGCGGCCGCCAGCGCCTGCCGGAACCCGTATGAAGCCATCCGCAGAACCCGCAGAGACCCAGCCGGCGATCTTCCATCTGATCGCCGAGTACATGTCTGTGCTGTCGGCGGAACGCGACGCCTCGCCGCACACGCTGCGCGCCTACCGCCGGGAGCTTGCCGGCTTCGCCGCTTTTCTGGTGGAGCGCATGGGGCAAGACGTTACCCCGGCAACCGTCGATCATCCTGTGATCCGCGACTATCTTGGCACGCTTTACGGCGCGGGACTTTCGAAGCCGTCGGTCGCACGCGCGCTGGCAGCGATCCGCTCCTGGTTTGGCTGGCTGGCGCGCACCGGCCGCATTGAGCAGAACCCGGCGCGCCTGGTCGCCAGCCCGAAACTGCCCAGGCATCTGCCTCGCGTGCCGGGCATGGAGCAGATGAACGGCGCTATCGACGCCCTGAGCCGGCCGGCGAGCAAACCGGAGGTCGCCGAAGACACGCCGTGGCCGGAACGCGACCGTGTGATTCTCGAACTGCTGTACGGCTGCGGCATCCGCAATGCGGAGCTGGTCGGCCTGAATCTCGAAGATATCCAGTGGGGCAATGAGTGTCTGCTGGTGCGCGGCAAGGGGCGCAAAGAGCGCTACGTACCGCTGGGGGATGCGGCCGCAGTCGCGCTGCGGGGTTATCTGGCCTCGCGGGCAGAACGGCTGGCGAAGAGCAATCGCGCCGCCGACGCGTTGCTGCTGAATGCACGAATACGCGGCAACCCGCGGCTTACGACCCGCAGCGTGGGGCGCATCGTCAAACGCCTGGCCCTGGCTGGCGGCATGGCGGCCGATGTTCATCCGCACACGCTGCGCCACGCCTTCGCGACCCACATGCTGGAGGAGGGCGCAGACTTGCGCTCCATTCAGGAGATTCTGGGCCACGCCCGGCTGGCCACGACGCAGCGCTACACGCACCTGACGGCCAGCCAGGTAACGGCGGTGTACGACCGCACGCATCCGCGCGCCAAAGGCTAGGTCCGGGGCAGTCTGGTCGTCTCGCTGGCCAGCGGCCTTATACTTATGCCGACCAGCCGCTGGCAGACTGGCGCAAACAAAGATGCCTATTGCTCCCGCAGCCCACTGGGTTTGGATGGATGTGGCCGGCCCCCTCGCCGGAGCCGTCCTTTACGTCGTGCAACTCGGCATCCTATATCCCCGCTTGCCGGAAGCGATCCCCGTACATTTTGACTTTCACGGCACGGCCGATGGATATGCCAGCCGGCTTGTCTGGCTGTCTCTTTCTCCCGTGATTTTGATGGTTGTGCCCTTCATCATCGTCGCTGTCGCATCCTCTCAACCCACAGGCTCACCGCCGTGGGTCGCGCTTGCCATCTGCTGGCTGGCTTCCGGTCTGGTGTTGGGTGCCTTTGCGGAAATCAATCGTTCAGCTGCCACCCAGACGAAGTTACGGCTGTCACACCTTCTAATCGGACCGTTTACCATGCTGACTTTTCAAAGCATTCTTGTCGTTTGGGGCTAAGCCAACGGCGTTCGCTAAGGGGCGATCCGCATTGGGGCCGATTTAGACTGAAACTCGTATCCGTTACAGCGAATCCTCCGAGCGGCGCGAATCCCTGCTGCAAACCGGCTAAAATTAAGAGACGGCCAATTTCCGCTGCGTGGCGCATGACGCCCGGCGGTGTTATGGCCATGGAGTTTTCCTTTTCATGCCCATCAGCGATGCACTGACCAAGGTCTTCGGCACCAGCAATGAGCGCGCCGTCAAGCGCATGCTCCCCATGGTGCGCGAGATCAACGCGCTTGAACCCGCGATGCAGCAGCTCACCGACGAGCAGATGCGCGCCAAAACGCAGGAGTTCCGCGCCCGCATTGCCGAACGCGTCAGCGGGATTGAGGACAAGGACGAGCGCTACAACGCCGAGCGGGACGTGCTGGACCAGATTCTGCCCGAGGCCTTTGCGCTGGTGCGGGAGGCTGGCCGGCGCGTGCTGGGCATGCGCCACTTCGATGTGCAGTTAATTGGCGGCATGGTGCTGCACCAGGGCAAGATCGCCGAAATGAAGACCGGCGAAGGCAAAACGCTGGTGGCCACGCTGCCCTGCTATCTAAACGCTCTGGCGGGCCGTGGCGTGCATGTTGTCACCGTCAACGATTATCTGGCCAAGCGCGATGCCGAGTGGATGGGCAAGATCCATAATCACCTGGGTCTGACGGTCGGCGTGATTGTGCATGACCTTAGCGACGAGCAACGCCGCGCCGCTTACGGCTCCGATATCACCTATGGCACCAACAATGAATTTGGCTTCGATTACCTGCGCGACAACATGAAGTTTGAGCTGGCTGAATGCGTGCAGCGCGGCCAGTACTTCGCGATTGTCGACGAAGTGGACTCGATCCTGATCGATGAGGCCCGCACGCCGCTCATCATCAGCGGCCCCACCGACCAGACCACGGACAAATACGCGCGTGTGGTCCGCATCATTCCGCAACTGGAGCAGGGCGAGGAGATTGAAGAGTCGCTCGAAAGCAAGATTTTGACCGGCGACTATGTGGTCGATGAAAAGCACCGCACCATCGGTGTAACGGATGAAGGCTGGGAGAAGATTGAGAAACTGCTCGGCATTGAGAGCATCGCCGACCCGGAAAACTGGGAGCTTAAGCACTACGTCGAAACGGCTATCAAAGCCCACGCTCTTTACAAGCGCGATGTGAACTACGTCGTAAAAGATGGCGAAGTTATTATTGTCGATGAGTTCACGGGCCGACTGATGCCGGGACGCCGCTGGTCCGATGGCCTGCACCAGTCGATTGAAGCGAAAGAAGGCGTGAACATCCGTCGCGAAGACCAGCCGCTGGCGACCCTCACCTTTCAGAAATACTTCCGGCTCTACAAAAAGCTTGCCGGCATGACGGGAACCGCCGAGACGGAAGCCGCAGAGTTCGAAAAGATTTACAAGCTGGACGTTGTCGTTATCCCGACGAATGTTCCCATGCGCCGCCAGGACACGACCGACGTTGTGTATCGCACGGTAAAAGAGAAATACTTCGCCGTCGCCGATGAAATTGCCCGTCTGCATGAGACCGGCCAGCCCGTGCTTGTCGGCACCACGTCGATTGAAAAGTCCGAACTGCTCTCGCAGATTCTGCAGCGCAAGGGTGTCCGCCACGTCGTGCTGAACGCCAAGTTCCACGAGCGTGAAGCGGAGATCGTCGCCCAGGCGGGCCATCTGGGTATGGTGACCATCGCGACCAACATGGCTGGTCGCGGCACCGATATTCTTCTGGGCGGCAATTCCGAATTTCTGGCGCGCCAGGAACTGGTCAAGCGCAATCGTGCTCGCGCCGTCAGCGCAGCCGAAGGTGAAATCTCGCCGACCGCCGCTCCCGGCATGCTTCGCTTTTACTACCAGGGCCAGGAGTTCGAAACGCCTGAAGCGGACTGGCAGGAGGTTCACTCCGGTTATGCGGCGCAGGCAGCGCAGGAGCGTGAAGCCGTGCTGGCCGCGGGTGGACTCTTCATCATCGGCACCGAGCGGCATGAGTCCCGCCGCGTCGACAATCAGCTGCGTGGCCGCGCCGGCCGCCAGGGCGACCCCGGCGGCTCCCGCTTCTTTCTGTCACTCGAAGATGACCTGATGCGCATCTTCGCCAAGGAGTGGGTTTCCACGCTCTTGCAGCGGCTGGGCATGGAAGAGGGCGTACCCATTGAATCCAAGCTCATCACGCGTCGCATTGAAGCGGCGCAAAAGGCCGTCGAGGGCCAGAACTTCGAATCACGCAAGCATGTTCTGGAGTACGACGATGTGATGAACAAGCAACGCGAGGCCGTCTACGGCACGCGCCACCAGTTGCTGGAAGGTTCTGATCAGCGCCAGCTCATCACCGATGATTTCGTGTCAAACATCCTGAGCACGCTGCTCGATAAGCACGCGCCCGAGAATCTGCACCCCGACCAGTGGGACGCGAAGGCACTGCAGGATGCCGTGATGCTACAGTTCGGCATGGATATGGCCGCTGAAGGCGTCAGGATTTCTGAGCTCAACCGGCATGAACTCGGCGAGACGTTGTTTGAGCGCCTGCAGGAACGCTACTCCGCCAAGGAACAGATCATTGGCGCCGAGGCGATGCGCTATCACGAGCGCATGATTATGCTGAGCGTGCTCGATGGTCTCTGGAAAGACCATCTGCTGGCAATGGATCAGTTAAAGGAAGGCATCGGGCTGCGTGGCTATGGCCAGCAGGATCCGCTCATCGCTTACAAGAAGGAGTCGTTTGAAGCCTTCGAAGCGCTGATGAGCCGCTTCCAGGAGGATACGGTGCGCTTCCTGTTCCGCATGCAGATCATGGGGCCCGACGGGCAGGAGATCACCATTCCCGTGCGTCCGCGGGAACAGGCTTTCGTGTTGCAGGGCGGCTCGGAGAATGCAGCCGAACCTCCCGCGCAGCCGGCGGCCTCGCGGCCACAGAGTGCGCCTGCACGGTCAGCCGCCAACGGCTCGTCGAATGGTTCGCTTGCTGCCACGATTCCCATTCCGACGCGCGCACCGGCCACAACCATCGACTCGCTGGAAGAAGAGTTTCAGCGGCGCAAAAAGCGCGAGCTGCAGCAGGCACGGATGGCGGGCTCCGGGGAGGCTGCGGAGGTGGCGCAGCGCCGGGCGGGAGACAAGGTGGGCCGCAACGATCCCTGTCCCTGCGGCTCCGGCAAGAAGTTCAAAAAGTGTCACGGGACGGAAGCCTAACCGCGGCCAAGGTTCGATCGCCGACCGCTGACAACGCATCTACCAATGTTGAAGCACGGAATGCACGCGGCTTGAGGCACAAGGGACGAGGAGGGCAAAGAAATGAAGATCGGCAGAATTCTGACAGTAGCATCGATTGCCGGTGCGGCCGTGGCGGCGCTGGTGCTTGAAGCCCGGCGCAATCAGAAGTCAGAAGTGCTGGCGGGAAAAACGGTCCTCGTCACCGGGGGTTCTCGCGGCTTCGGACTGGCAATCGCTCAGGAGTTTGGCCGCCGCGGCGCCCGCTTGATTCTGCTCTCGCGAAATCAGGAAGACCTGAACAACGCCCGCCGCGCCCTGCTCTCGCGTGGCGTTGCGGAGAGCGACATCATGACGCTGGTCTGCGACCTGAAGGCCTACGGACAGACGCAGGCTGCCGTGGCGCGGGCCACGGAGCGGTTCGGACAGATCGACATTCTCATTAATAACGCTGGAATCATTACTGTCGGCCCGGTGGAGAACCAGCCGCTGGAGGCTTTCCACGATGCGATGGAGAGCAACTACTACACCATGCTGCACGCCACGCTCGCGGTGTTGCCGCAGATGCTGGCCCGCCGGGACGGCAGCATCGCCAACATCACTTCGATCGGCGGCAAGCTTGCCGTGCCCCACCTGCTGCCGTATTCCGCCAGCAAATTTGCGGCTGTCGGCTTCTCGCAGGGGCTGGGCGCGGAGCTGCGGCGCCTCGCCCGCTGGGTGGCCTTCGGGGAACGCGCCCTCGGGGCCCTGGCCCTGGCCCTCGGCGCCGCGGTCGCCTTCGTGGTGGGCCACCTGATCCGCCTGCAGGTGCTCACC
>JAJXUS010000034.1:7124-10361 GCA_021782675.1 Acidobacteriota bacterium | reverse complement strand
GCCGCGATTCCGATTTGGACGCCTCCGGCAATGGATTTCAGCACCATCGCACCGGCGACGCGCTCTCGCGGACGACATGGATGATGGCGCTGGGGCCGCATATCCGCCAGAACACGACGGTCGACCGGCCGCTGAACTCGCTCGACCTGGTGCCGACGCTGGGGGCGATGATGGGATTCCCGACCCCCGGCGCCAAAGGCACGCCGATCGCAGAGGTGATCTGATGCAGCCGCAGCAATTGCGGGCAAAGGATTTCGCGCATTATCCACCGCAGGCGCAGGCCTTTGCCGTGTCACACCTGCAGGTTCTCGAGCGGGTCCCGCTCTCGCTGTGCGCGATTCTTCTGCTGGAGATTATTGACTACGACTGGCGTTTCCCGGTGGAACAGCGGGAGCTGACGCGGCAGTTCAACTATCTGGCCACGTTGCCGCCGGCTGCTTTTTCGGAGCTGATGGCTCCATTCGCGGCGGTGCGTCTGCCCGATGCAATCAGCAAGATCGATTGGGTCAACCAGCCGCAGCACTTCAGCGAGCAGCTCAGCGCGCTGCTGTGGTCAATGCAGCAGATGGACCAGTACCGGGCGGCGGCGCTGGCGTATCAGGAGCAGTTGCAGCAGGCGCTGGTGGAGCCTCCGCCGGCGGTGCCGCGCTTCGCCATTGCCGCCATCGGGCAAGGTACTGCAAGCAGTGAGCGGCCACTGTTCCGTCAATTGCGGCCGCTGGGAACGCTGTTCACCGGAGTGCAGCCGGAGGGCGGCCTGCAGACGCTGGTTGACTTTATGAACGCGCGTGCCCGCCGCCATCCGGCGCCGTTCGCCCACTGGTACATTGATGGCGGAGAGCCGCTGCCGGGTTGTGGTGCGGAGCAGGGGATCACGCTCACCTCTTATCAAACGCTGGCGCCGGCCGCGCTCAGGGAGCTGAACCTTACCAATCGTTTTGTCGAGAAGGCGACCAGCCGGGGTGGTGTCGGGCCGGAAGCGATGCAGTCCTTTATGGCCGGGCTGACGCCGGACGATGTGGGCTTACATGGGAGCGCCGCGCAGGCCCCGTTGCGCCACTTTGAGGTAAGCGTGCTGACCCAGGGGGCGGGTTCGCAGGTGTTCAGCACCACGTTTGTGCAGTGGTCGGCGCGGGAGGCGATGCGCCGGGCGCAGCCACTGACGCTGTTCGCGCGATTTGCTCCCAGGCAATGCATGGCGCCGATGAATGAGCTGCTCAATCGCAATCCGCTGACGCAGAAGACAGACCCGGAAGGCTCCCTGATCGATGCCGACATGGGCGCGTACTACACTTGGATCAACCAGCAGCGCTTGTCGGGCGCTGCAGATTCCCGTTTTCTCGCCTGGTATGAAGGGCATGATCTGGCAGTTGCGGTGGCGCCCGGTCTGGCGAAGGGGACGGTCTCGGACGGGACGACCAGTCTTGGAAAGATTCTGGAGTGGATGACCTGATTCCCGTGAGCTTTGCGTATTTTTTGGGACGGGCCGCCGGTAGAATCTGCTCCTGAAGTCTCATAAGCGCTGGCTTCTGCGCTGCCAGCGTAATTCTTCGTTCTGCTGCATTCTGGCAACCGTTGCAGGCTCTCGCATATGCAGGCGCTAGTTCTTGAAAATCCGAGTGAGCTGGTGGTTCGCGCTGTGGAGACCCCGCAGCCGGGCCCAGAAGATTTGTTGATCCAGGTGCGGGCCTGCGGCATCTGCGGCAGCGATGTGCATGGCTATGACGGCAGCACCGGGCGGCGGATACCGCCGCTGATTATGGGCCATGAGGCGGCCGGGGTGGTGGCGGCGACGGGCGCGGCGGTGCGCGGCTTTGCTGTCGGCGACCGCGTAACGTTCGACTCGACCATCTCCTGCGGGACGTGCAGTTACTGTGCGCGCGGGGCAGTGAACCTGTGCGAACGCCGGCAGGTGCTGGGTGTCTCCTGCGGAGACTATCGCCGCCACGGCGCATTTGCGGAGTATGTGGCTGTGCCGCAGCACATCGCTTACAAGCTGCCGGAGGGTTTTTCCTTTGAGCGCGCTGCGCTGATTGAAGCCGTCTCCGTCGCGGTGCATGCGGCGAAGCTGACGCCCATTGTGGACGGAGACACGGTGCTCGTTATTGGTGCGGGCATGATCGGTCTGCTGGCGCTGCAGGCGTTCCGGCACTTTGGCTGCCGCCGTGTTTTCGTGGTGGATCTGGAGGCGGACCGCCTGCAGCAGGCGCGCGCGATGGGTGCGGACGCCACCTTTCAGGCGCAGGATGCAAATCTGCAGGAGGCGCTGGCTGCCGCTGCCGGTTCGGGCGGCATTGACATTGCTGTGGACGCCGTGGGCAACGAGAGCTCCGTCGCCAGCGCAATTGCGCATGTGCGGCGCGGCGGCACGGTGACGCTGATTGGTAATCTTGCGCCGAAGGTGGAGCTGCCGCTGCAGGCGGTGGTGACGCGGCAACTGCGGCTGCAGGGCTCATGCGCGTCGGCGGGGGAGTATCCCGAATGCATCCGGCTGATGGAGAGTGGCGCGATTCAGGTGGACAGCCTGATCTCCGCCGTGGCGCCGCTGGCCGAGGGTGCGCAATGGTTTACGCGGCTGGCCGCACGGGAGCGCGGCCTGATGAAGGTAATTCTGCGGCCGTAAGGATTGGAGCGAAAGTGGCGGAAGCGCAATTCAGCCTGGACGGAAAAATTGCCGTGGTGACGGGAGCCAGCCGGGGTCTGGGGCGGCAGTTTGCGCTGGCGCTGGCGCGCGCCGGAGCCGACGTCGCCATCACCAGCCGCAATGCCGCGCATCTGGCGGATACGCAGAAAGAAGTGAAAGCACTCGGCCGCCGCGCGTTTCCCGTTGCGCTCGACGTGCGCGAAGCTGCAAGCATTGCGGCCATGGCGGAGGCCGTGCTGCGGCACTATGGCCATGTGGACATTCTGGTGAACAACGCCGGCTGCAATGTGCGCAAACCGGCGCTCGATGTGACGTGGGACGACTGGAACCTGGTGCTGGAGACGAATCTGCGCGGGCCATTTTTTGTAGCACAGGCCTTGGCGCCGCAGATGATTGCGCGCGGGTATGGCCGCATCATCAATATTGGTTCTGTCACCAGCGTTTTCGGCTATGCGGGCATTGGGCCGTATTGCGCGAGCCGCGGCGGCATCAAGCAACTGACCATGAGTCTGGCGGATGAGTGGGGACCGCACGGCATCACGGTAAATTGTCTGGCGCCGGGATGGTTTCGCACCGCGCAGAATGCTGTGCTT
>JAJXUS010000034.1:0-7114 GCA_021782675.1 Acidobacteriota bacterium | reverse complement strand
AGAATGCGCAGTGGGTGGACTACATCACCGATCGCATTCCGCTGAAGCGGCCAGGGCAGCCGCAGGACCTGGACGGCGCGGTTGTGTTTCTGGCCTCTGACGCCAGCGCGTACATTACCGGGCAGACGCTGCTGGTGGATGGCGGCATCAGCACCGGCGCAACGCGCGCGACGACCTGATCGCACTCCCGTACCATTGCAGTCAGCTTCTGCTCACTGTCAGGACGCATGGCTGTCCCATCCACTGACAATCCGTTTGAGCGCGCAATGGCAGCAATTCCGCGCCGCCGCTGGCGCATCGCGTGGCTGCTGGGCGCGGGCGTCATCGTCAGTTACTTTGACCGCGTCAACCTGACGGTGTCGCATGACGCGCTGGTGCGCAGCTTCGGCCTGTCGGCCATTGCGTTTGGCTATCTGGCCGGAGCCTATAACTGGACCTACGCGCTCTGTCAGCTTCCCATCGGCGTACTGCTCGATCGCTTCGGCGTGCGGCCGGTGGTGCGCGTCGGAATTCTCCTGTGGAGCGCTGCGTCGTTTGCCGCGGGGCTAGCGCCGGGGGTGCCGGCGTTTCTCAGCGCTCGCCTGTTGCTCGGAGTGGGGGAAGCGCCGGTGTTCCCTGCCAATGCAAAGGCCATCGGCCTGTGGTTTCCGGCGGAAGAGCGCAGCCTGGCGACGGCGATGTTCGATGCCTCGGCCAAACTGGCCTCGGCGATTGGCGTGCCGCTCATCGGGTTGCTGCTGCTGCACATTGGCTGGCGCTGGAGCTTCGCCTTTACGGGTGCCCTGAGTCTGGCGTACTTCTTCGTCTTCGCGGCGGTTTATCGCGACCCGGACGAGGATGCGGCGCTGTCGCACGCGGAGCGCGCGCTGATCGACCGCGACGCGGCGGCCGGCGATTCCGCTTCCACGGAGCCGCAAATGCCGCTCGGCGATTTGCTGCAGCAGCCGAAGGTGATTGGGCTGGCGCTTGGGTTTGGCGCCTATAACTACGTCTTTTATCTGCTGCTGACGTGGCTGCCGGTGTATCTCTCCTCGGCGATGCGGATCAGCGCCGAGCGGTCGTTTCTGTACACGGGCATTGCATGGCTGGTGGCGGCGGCTGCGGATCTGCTGGTGGGCGGCTGGCTTGCAGACGCGCTGATTCAGCGGGGCCGCGATGCTTCGCGCGTGCGGTCGGTAATTCTTATTGGTGGCACGATGTGTGGGTTAGGCATACTGGTGGCCAGCCATGTCCACGCGCCCGTAGCCGCGCTGTTCTGGATCAGCCTGAGCATTGCGGGCCTTTCGGCGGCAGCGCCCATTGGATGGTCGATTCCGTCGCTGATCGTGCCGCGCGGCTCAGTGGGCGCAGTGGGAGGAATCGTGAATTTTTCCAACCAGCTTTCAGGGATTGCCGCGCCTGTCGTCACGGGATATCTGGTGGCCCGACACGGGAGCTTCAGTGGCGCCTTTGCGGTGGCTGCCGCGTATCTGGTTGTCGGCATCTTCAGCTATGTCTTTTTGTTGGGACGTATCGAGCCGATCCGGTCCTGAGGAAATTCAGGCGGCCAGGCAAAAATCCAGAAAGCCAGAAGAGCGTGCAGCGTACACTCGCGCTGTAAAGGAGAGGGGGATGCCATGACAATGCACGCACCCAACCCACTGGTGGCGATTGGCGTGGTGGTCTCCACGGCGGCCACGGACGCGGTCTATGTCCTGTTTACGGCAGCGGTAACGGCCCGGCGGCGGGTGGTTGCAGCCAGTTGGAGCAGCCTCTGGTATCTGCTGGCGGCCTTTGTCGTGATCAGCTATACGGGCAATCCCGTTTACGTTCTCTTTGCCGCAGCGGGATCCTGGATCGGAGCCTTCAGTGCCATCACCTGGCTGCATCGGGAGGATGCCGCCATCCTCGCGGCGAAACCCCGCGGCGAGGTGTGAGCGCGGTCGCGCCAGCGCCGCGTGGCCCTGCGTTATAACTGCGTGATCCCAGGGGCCCGAGTGGTATGCTCGTGCCATGTTGACGCGGGCCAAAGCAACGATTTTGCTGACTCTCGCGGTGATTTTTTTTATGGCTCCGGGGGCGCGTGGCGCCGACGGGCCGGCAGGAAATTCTCTCGAAGCACTCGGGCGCGGATCGATTGCGCTCACCGGCCCGTGGAAGTTTCATCGCGGCGACAATCCGGCGTGGGCTCTTCCTTCCTATAACGACGCGCAGTGGAGAACCCTCTCCGCCACCAGCTCCTGGGGCGATGCGACGAATCATGACGAAACGGGCTTCGGATGGTACCGGCTGCATCTCCAGGGCAGCCCCGCGGCGCCCGGTGTGCCGCTTGCGCTGCTGATACCGCCGGTGAATGACGCCTATGAGGTGTACTGGAACGGCCGTCGCATCGGCGGCAGCGGACAACTCCCTCCGCATCCCAGATGGTTCTACACCACGCCCTTCACGATGATTTCGTTTCCCGGCAGTGGTGCGGGAATACTGGCCGTGCGCGTCTGGAAGTCTCCCCTGCTGTTTGTGGATCCGGACTCGCTGGGTGGTCTTACCGGCGTTCCGATTCTGGGAGATCAGGACTCCGTTGCCGCAGAGCTGGACCAGACGGAGGCTGCGTCGGCCAAGCAGTTTCTCTATCAGTACACGCTGATGGTGCTGTACGGCTTTGTCGCGCTGCTCAGCGGAATCATGTGGCTGCGCAATCGTCAGTCCCGGCTGTTTTTATGGCTGTCCATCTTTGCCATTACGCCGGTTGCGCTGGCGCTGCTGCAGGACGTCTCGCCGATTCAGATCTCAATCTCCTATGCCTGGGGACGCGGGCTGAATCAGCCGCTGTATGTGCTGAACCATGTGTCGCTGTGGTTTCTGCTGCTGTATCTGCTGCGGCTGGACGGCAATCGCAGGCTGCACCGTTTGACGAATGTTCTGGCGATAGTGACGTTGGCGGCAGGAGCTGCCGATGGTGCGCTGGCATTTTTCTGGGGTAGCGCCGGCCATGGCATGCAATGGGCCGATGCAATCTTTACCACCTTCATCATGGTGGTCGAGGTTTTCCCGTTCATTCTGATTGGGCTGGGCTTACGGCAACATCTGGAAAATTCGCGGTGGACGGTCGCCATCAGCGCATTGATCTCGCAGATGATCAGCATCATCGGCGATGCGGGCGCAGCCGGACAGCGGTTTACGCACTGGCATATCTTCGAGGTCATCAACACGCCGGTTTTCATCATCGACAGCATCACGTTCACGCTGGCCGATCTGGCGGGGATTTTTCTGTTTCTGGCGGTGCTGTATGCCGTCTACCGGTACAGCATGGAGCAGCAGGCGCGGCAAAGTGTGCTGGAGCGGGAGATGCACAGCGCGCAGGAGATTCAGCGCGTTCTGATTCCCGCGGAGCTGCCGCCGCTGGAGGGTTTTGCCGTGACCAGTGCCTATCGCCCGGCGCTGGAGGTGGGCGGGGATTTCTTTCAGATCATTGCGGAGGCGTCGGGCTCCACGATCGTGGCGCTGGGCGATGTGAGCGGCAAGGGCCTGAAGGCGGCGATGAACGTGTCCCTGATCGTCGGCGTGCTGCGCTCCCTGTCCGATGCGCAGGCATCGCCGGCGGAGATGCTGAACAAGCTGAACCGCTGCCTCTGCGGGCGGATGCAGAACGGCTTTGTCACTGCCGTGATTTTGCGGCTGGATCGCACCGGATGCGTGACGCTTGCCAATGCGGGCCACCTGCCGCCAATCCTGAATGGGCGCGAACTCACGCTCGACGGTTCCCTGCCGCTGGGCCTGGTGTCCGCCGCGCAGTATGACCAGATGGAATTGCGGCTGCACACCGGGGATCAGTTGAGCCTGTTCACCGATGGCCTGCTGGAGGCGCGCAACGCAGAGGGCGAGCTCTACGGCTTTGACCGGCTGCATGCGCTATTCGCGTCCAAACCCTCTGCCCAGCAGGCGATGGAAGCAGCCGTCGCGTTCGGTCAGGATGACGATATTACGGTGCTGACGCTGACGCGGCTGGCGGCGTGGGAAGAGTCTTCGAGCTCCATCGTTACCCCGTTGCTGGAGCCAGCCACGCAGGGATGAGTGCCCAGAGCAGCTTTGCATCAGCGGGTAATCCCATTCTTACTGTTGCTCGAGAGTAAAGTTTGTCATCCTGAGCCGTGCGAAGAACCGTGCATTTTTTCCCTTTGGGAATGCAGAGGTCCTTCGCTGCGCTCAGGATGACGGCCACCCGGTCGCATGCGTTTCCTGCCAGCCGATAAGATGCTCTAATTGCCGCTGCCTCCGTCATCGTTATCCGGCTGCACCGTCAACGTAGCCGGCGCGGACTGCCCGGCGGGATGCATTGCATCTCCCGAGTACTGCACGCTGATGCTGTGGGTCCCGACGGAGAGCGGGCCGAAGACGAAATTCGTCTGGCCGTCTCCGTGCAGCCGTTCGGTGCGAAGCGGCTGCGTGCCATCGAGCAGCGTCACTGTGCCGGTCGCGGTGTGGCCATTGCTCGGGGCCACCTGGACAAAGGCTACAGCCACCTGATTGGCGCGCACCGTGCTGCTGTCCAGACGCAGATGAATGGATGCGTCATAGGCGGCGATGACGGTGTACTGCACGCTGACGGAGGCGTGGTTGCCCGCCGCATCCACAGCCGTGACCGTGTAGGTCTTTGTGCCGGGCGTGGAGGTGTTGACCGGGCTGGTGAGCGTGCCGGAGGCCAGCTTCTGCGCCGTGAACGGGTAGGTGGTCGCGCCGCACTGCACCAGTCCGGAGCGGTCATCCGTGCAAGAGTAGGTGGCGGTCACGGTCTCACCCACGGTGTAGGCGCCATTTGGCCCGGCTGCGGGCGAAAGCGTGGGACCGCTGGCGATCACGGGAGGAACCGTATCGACGTTCACCGGCACGGTGTAGTAGCTGGTGGACCAGTTGCCCTGCGTGTTCTGGGTGAAGTGATACTCCCGCGTGCCGGCGCAGTCCTGTGCGTAGTAGTGCAGCAGGTAGGTGCCATCACTGTCGAAGTTGACCGTCTGGGCGGCGGTGGTGAAGGTTGTCGCCGGCGGATCCAGCGGATTGGAAGGCGTCGGGCACGGAATGCCGTTCGCTACCACCGTGTCAGTGGTTGCGGGAGCGGCTGGCGTTGGCACTTGATTCGCGGCCGAAACGCCATAGGTGATGCTCGCAATCGGCGCAGGCACAAAGTTGTTGGCGCCGGGTAAGGAGGTTCCCTTGAGCGAAGGCGGCTGGCTGGACAAGGTGACCATCGCCTGACGCGTGTTGATCCAGTATCCCGGCTGTTCGTTGGCCACGGAGACAGAGGTGAGATCTTCGGGCACCTGGGCAACGGCGATAAAGGCGGAGTTGGGATGCGAGGTGCCGCCGCTCATGATGAACAGACCGGGGCCGCTGAAGTTGGTGAGCAGGTTCTGGGGGCAGGGCAAATCCTGCAGGCCGGAGGCGGGATCGAAGGCGCAAGGGCCGCCGTTCCAGCCTTCGCTGGCCATCAGGAAGCCGATGCCTTCGTGGAAGACCGTGCCGCCAGGAGTCGGAATGTCGGTGAGCGTAAAGGCCGGTCCGTCGAAGACATCCTGGAAGATTTCATTCGGCAGCGAGGAGCGCGGACATTCTGCGCCGCTCTCGGTGGCGCTGGTTCCCACCGAGCATGCCAGTGTATAGAGTTTGCAGGCGGGCATTCCGTTGACTGTTTCGCCGGAGTGGATGAGGCAGTTTGCCGTTGCAAAAGATGTGCCCGTTTCATACACGGACTGGAAGGTCGCCGGGTTGATCGGCAAATCCTCGGTTCCGGGAATTGTGTTCGGCTGGATGGTCAGCGAATTGGCGGCCTGCGCCTGCGACAGATCGTAGACGAACTTTACCTGCTGTCCTGCGGTGGTGTTGAAGGCGAAGTTTTGCGTAAGCTGCTGCTGCGTCGGGTTCGTCTGCGGAATCGGATTGCCGGTGATGTTGCCGGGGCCGGAGACGCCGGTGGCGGTGCAGTTGGTCGCGAGATAGACGGACGAGCTCGCGAGATAGCCGCCGGTGTCGGTCAGCGCGATCTGTACCTGCTGGCTGCCGGGTTGCAGGCCAGGGCCCAGATCAATCGGGAGCACCCCGCCGGTCGCCGTCAGGGTGTCGGGATCGACGCCGATCAGTGAGCCGGCACGCGTCTGGTAGGCAGCGGTGAAGCAGTCACCGATGATGATGCCGGGCGTGTTGGAGCGGTCCGCCAGGCAGACGTTGGTCGGCCCGGTTATGGAGCTGCCCGAGGTCACCGTAACGTTAATGCTGTTGTCGACCAGCAGGTTGCCCTTGCCGTCTGGCGTGGAGGAGAGAACGGCCGTGATCGGTCCGCTGCTCGGGCAGGCCAGGTTCAGGGTGGAGCTGTTGAAGACATCGGCAGCCGTTCCATACCCTGTGCCCTGCGTGGAGGGCCGCACGTTGACCGGGCTGAAGACCTGTACGGAAGTTTGCGCACTGGCAAAGGAAGCGAATAGCAAGGTGGCAAACGCGAGCGGGGCACGTGAAGGCAGAAAGTTTTTGGGCATGGTGAAGACTCCTGACAACGATGGAACAGGTGGAAACGGTCCATGGATCGGGGGGAACCCAAAGCTGCACACCGGAAGAAATCTCAGATTGGGGGTCTGAACCGGCAGGGGGGACGTGCAATTTCGAGGACATCCGAACAATACCGCGGCACAGTGCGGCGGTCAAATGAATTTTTGCTTCGCCGGGCCGGCAATCAGGCAGCCCGGCCGGTGGCCGCAGCGCAGCGGCGGCCATCGCAGAGCGTGCGGACCGGAGCTCTGACGCAAGCAAAAGAATCGCTTGCGCGGTCACAGTCCGTCCGGTTATAGTCGCAGCGGCCTTGAACTTTTAAGGTGCGGCCAGTTTTCAGCCCCGGATGTATCCCCTCTGAAAGTTTCAGGTCCCCTCCGACCAACGAGTTTTCGGCGATCTGCTGTACGTCATTGCAGTCTCCGCCCAGGGAGGGCGATTCTCTATGAAGCGATTGCTTGCAGTACCCAGCCTTGCAGTTCTGGCAATTGGCAGTCTGGCCGCCGCGGTATTTTTGACACAACCTGATTCCCTGGTAGCGCAGAAGCAAAAAGGTGGGCCACCGCCAAATATTCTCGTTATTGAACAGGAAATGCTGAAG
>JAJXUS010000033.1 GCA_021782675.1 Acidobacteriota bacterium | reverse complement strand
CGCATATAAGGGTGCATCATGCAGCCAACGATTGGGCCGGGACGGATGATGGCCACCTGCACCACAATGTCATAGAAGCATTCCGGGTGATTGCGCGGTAAGGAAGCCATCTGGGCACGGCTCTCCACCTGAAACATGCCCACGGTATCGGCGCGCTGCAGCGTGCGATACACCTCCGGATCCTGCGGCAACTGCGCCAGGTCTACCGAGTAGCCATAGTGCTGGGGAATCAGCTCCAGGCAATCTTTCAGCACCGCCATCATGCCCAGGCCCAGCAGATCCACCTTGATGATGCCAAGGTCCGCGCAATCCTCCTTGTCCCATTGCACGACAGTACGGCCCGGCATGGAGGCACGCTCCAGCGGAACCACGCAGTCCAGTTGCCCCTGACAGATCACCATGCCGCCGGAGTGCTGTCCCAGATGCCGCGGCATGTCCTGGATACGCAGGGAAAGCTCCAGATACTTCGCAATGCGCGGATGGGCGACATCGAACCCGGCGTGCTGAAAGGCGTGCGCCAGCGTGTCGTTGGGGCCGCGCCACTCAAAGTTCGCCACCAGACTGGAGAGCCGCTGCAGCGATTCCGGATCGAACCCCAGCGCTTTGCCCACTTCGCGGGCAGCCGACTTGCTGCGATAGGTGATCACATTGGCTGTCATGGCAGCGCCCAACTCGCCATACCTCCGGTACACATATTGAATCGCCTGTTCGCGCTTCTCGACCGATGGCAGATCCAGATCGATATCCGGCCACTCGCCGCGATTTTCAGAAAGAAACCGCTCGAACAGCAGCTCCATGCCTACCGGATCGATGGCCGTAATCTCCAGCGCGTAGCAGACAGCGGAGTTGGCGGCACTGCCGCGGCCCTGGATCAGAATTCCCTGCCGCTTACAAAACTCCACAATGTCCCAGACGATGAGGAAGTAGCCGGAAAAGCCCAGCCGCGCAATCAACGCCAGCTCATGCTCGACCTGCTTCCGGGCGCGCTGCAGCAGGCCCGCATCCCGCTTGGGTCCGTACCGCCGCTGCACCCCTTCGTGCACGCGCTGGCGCAGAAAGCTGTCCATGGTTTCTCCCGCCGGCACGGGATATCGCGGAAACGCATACCCCAGGTCAGAGAGCTGAAAGGTCAGCCGCGAAGAGATTTCAACCGTAGCTGCGATGGCTTCCGGCAGATCGCGAAAGAGCGCAGCCATCTCCGGCGCAGACCGCAGATGCCGCTGGCCGTTGCGCGTCAACAGGCGTCCGGCGCGGTCCAGTTCCGTGTGGTGGCGGATGGCGGTGAACAGATCGAGAATCTCGCGGTCCCCTTCCGCAGCGTGCCGCACGCCGTTGGTTGCCACCACGGGTACGCGCAGGGAGCGGGCCAGACGCAGGGCCGCCTGATTGCGCCACTCCTGCTCCCGCTCGCCATGGCGCTGCAGTTCCACGTAAACATTCTGCGGACCGAAGATGCGGAGCAGCCGTTCTAGCACGGCGCGGCCAGCGGCTTCCCCGCCGTGGATGAGGGCTGCGGCCAGCGGACCTTGGTCTCCGCCTGTCAGGCAAATCAAACCGGCGGCGTATTGTTCCAGATCCGACAAAGCCGCCGCGCCTTCGTGTTTGCCGGTCTCGCGCAGTTTGAAGCGCGTAATCATCTGGCACAGATTCTGGTAGCCCTGCCGCGAAGCGCACAGCAGCGGCAGGCGCACCGGCTCCGGAAGATGCTGGTGCGGCAGCCAGTCAGGCGGGGTCAGACGCTGTCCCAGGCTGGCCACGGCAATCTCCGCGCCGACGTGGGCGCGCAGACCGGCCTCGCCGGCGCTTTTATGAAAGCGCGCTGAACCGTACACACCATTGCGGTCAAGCAGCGCCATGGCCGGCATGTCGAGATGACAGGCACGCTGCGCCAGCGTCTCGGGCAGCGAGCCGCCCTCAAGAAACGAAAACGCGCTGGCGGCATGCAGTTCGACATACGGGCTAGTCATAGAGCGTAATCATGCGCCACTGATTCTGCCGCTCCTGTACGACGCAGCCGTAGAGCAGCGCTCCATCCGAAGCGCGGGCGATCAGGTCCCACTGCTCCTGCTTCCAGCCCTTCTCGGTCCACCAGTTTCCGCTCTCCAGCCAGGGACCATAGGCCTGCACTACGGCATAGCGCTGCTCCCGGAAGACCAAATGCTGGGGACGGCCATCGCGCAGCGTGACGGCGGTGCGCTCCGGCGGCCGCAGACGGCGCAGGCTGGCACGCGGTTGCCGGGGACTGACAGGCACGCATCGCCGGACGGGCAGCCGGAAGCGCTCCATGCGAAAAGCATCCGGAGCATGCGTATCCTCAAGCACCGCGCGGCCGACATTGTCTTCGCCAACTACGGAGGAGATGCGGGCCAATGTGATGTCCAGCCGCCCCGGCTCTGGAACCTGCGGGGCAAACAGGCCCAGTTGCACCTGGCGGGGACTGCCGGGCTCCGCCCGCAGCGTGACGGCAGTAATGGCAGCCGCCGGCGGATGCGCTTCCAGATCGAGATGCAGCAGTTTGAGCCATAGCTGTTTCTCGTTGGCCGCCTGCGCCGGGCGGACGGTGCGGCAATGAGGCGCGCCGCTCTCCAGTTGCAGCGTGATGGTGACGGCGGCCAGCGCCAGCACCCGCGCGCGTGCGCGCAAAATCAACTGCTCCAGCATGACGGACACGCCAAACAGCAGCGATTCCAGATTTTCGAGCGGCTGGTCCAGCTCGGCATGCTCTTCGAGAAGAAACGGCATCTCTGCCGGTTGAAAGAGATGCGGCAGCGTGCCGCTGGCCAGACGGCGCAGCCGCTGCCCCTGCTGGCCCACGCGCGCGATCAGTTCCCGCTCTGGCAGCGCGGCCAGCATCCCCAGCGTTCGAATGCCCCAGAGAGAGAACGTCTCCGCCTGAGCGTCGGTCAGCGACAGAACGCTCAGCGGCAGTGGCGTCAGTGCGGCCGCCTCTTCCCCATCTGCAGCAATCTGCAGCGAGCGGTGCAGCGGCAGGCCTTTGGCCAGGCAGACAGCGGTCTCAAAGTTTCTGCTGGCCGTCAGGCGCGCCTGCAGGCCCAGAGCGCGCACGCGTTGGCGCAGACTGCGGGTCAGCATCTCCGGGGGGCCGAACAGACTCTGCGTTCCGGCAATATCGATACCGCACAAAAACGCGGCCGGCTCACTGCGCTCTTCCACACGCGGAGAAAAGTTCCCGGCGCACTCCAGCAGAACCGCCCGTGTTGCCGCCTCCGCCGCCGGAGAGCGCTGCAGCAGAACCACGCCCGGAAAGGTTTCCGCCTCCACGCGCGTCATTCCCGCACGCAGACCCAGCAGCCGTGCCTGGGTGTTGAGAGAGACGACGGTCTGCAAGGGCGGCTCGCCCTGGAGCACCACGCAGGGTTGGGCTTGCAGATCGGGCCGTAGGCGCAATAAGGCCTGGGCGGGAAATTCGCGGACAATCATGCAGACATACATTTCCTGTGGTGTCATCGGAGACCTGCCCAGCTTGTGCGGTTGATCCAGTACGCGCCGGAGGCGCTGCGTGGCGGCTTGCGCATGGCAAAAACGTTGCCGGCATCCGGGGCAAATCGCTGACGCGCGACCTCCACGTGCAACTGCATGCCGGTAAACACTGTGACTGCTTCTTCTTCCAGCGGTTCAGAGGGCAGCAGGCGCAGTTGCAGCTCAGAACTGCTTCTGGCGCATGGATATTGGGTCAGCAGCACCAGGCTGGCCTGCGACTTTTCTGCAGCCACCCGATAGCGATGCCAGGTGGAGAGTTCGATCCGGGAGACGAACTCCGGCGCGATTCCGGCGAGATCGAGCACAATGGCGCCAAAGCCACCGGTTTGCAGCAGCAGATCCGTACAGCGCAGGGCGCGTTCAATGGCCGCGTAATGCCCGGGGCGAGCCGGTCGCCGCGCTATGGCCGCAGCCGGAAGCCGCTCTGTGCGTGCCGGGAAAGTCTGCGGGGGCGCTGGCTCTTCGCCTGCCGGTTGCTTGTGGAATAGAGCTTCGAGCGCCTGTGAGATGCCGCGAACCTCCGTCCGCGGATGCGGCCCGTAGCCGCCGCCATGCAATCCACGGACTGCCGGTTTGGGTGTGAAGCATGCCTCCGGCACGGCCACGCGCGGAAGCGGTGCAGTGGCTGGCTGGTGCGGATGGCCGCACCGTACCCAGAGCAGGCGGTCCAGATCCACGCCCGCCGCCGCGGCCGAGGCTGGATCGAATGCATTGCAGGCGTCGATCCAGGCACATACTTTTTCCGCTTCCACGATGCCGGCCAGAAAGGCGAGCGCAATGGACGTGCGGCCGCAGCATTCCGGCCCGGTCAGTTCCGTCACCGCGCCCAGAGGAAATCCGCCGCTCAGCCTCTCATCGAGGGCCGGGATTCCGGTAGAAAGTAAAGGACGGAAACTTCTCGCGGAAGGCGACAGCGCCGCAGGAATTTTCTGCGCCAGAGCGGACTCAATCTGGGAGCGAATTGTGGCGGCGGTCGGCATGGCCCGTATTCGCCTTATATTCGCTTTTTATCAGAGGGTTGGCAATCCCCCTGCTGATGCAAAAGTGGTGCATTTTCCTCCAACCACAACGTCGGCAAAGAGATATTCTGCGGTACGCAGAGGAAAACTTTTTGGGGTCTCGGGCTCCGGCGGCTGCGGCCGTATTCTGCGCCGGAAGCCGCGTTGCATTTGCAATCTTTGGATCGGCCAGTACCATGGACCGAAGATGCAAATGCCCTCCTCGCGACTTCTTCTGGCCGTCAGCCTTTTCCTGACAAGCTTTGCCGCGCGGGCTCAGAATCCCCCGCCCCTGGAACAGCAACTGCAGGCGATTGTTGCCGCGCACCACGGCAACGTGGCGTTGTTTGCCGAGAATCTCAAGACCGGCCAGACGGTTGGCATCCACCCCGATCAGCCGGTGCAGACGGCTTCGGTCATCAAGCTGACCATTCTGTATGAGGCGATGGAGCAGATTCGCGCCGGCGAGGTGCACCTGGACGATCCGATCGTGATGCACAAGGCGGAGCAGGTGCCAGGCTCCGGCGTTTTATTGTTCTTCGATACGCCACTCAAGCTGACCTTCAAAGACACGCTCAGCATGATGATCATCATGAGCGATAACACGGCGACCAACCTGGTGATCGACCATCTGGGCCTGGACAATATCAACCATCGGATTGCCCGGCTGGGGTTGAAGAACACCTATCTTTACCGCAAAGTGTTTATGCCCGCAACGGGTCCGCTGCCGCCCGACGCCAGCCGGTTTGGTCTGGGCAAGACCACTCCCCGCGAGATGGCGAGTGTGCTGCAGAAGATTGTGACCTGCGATCTGGCGGAACCGGGCACAGCTCCGATGCCCGGCGACGCGGCCCTGTGCGGCATCGCCATGCACATGCTGCGCAACCAGTTTTATCGCGATGGGATTCCGCGTTACCTTGAAACTATGTACCCGGATGCAGACGCCGCGATTGCCGACAAGATCGGCTCGCTGGACGATGTCCGCAACGACGTGGCCGCGGTGAATACGAAGCAGGGGCTGCTGATTCTGTCGATTTTTACCTACAACAATCACGACCACGTGTGGTCGGTCGATAATGAAGGCGAACGCACGCTGGCAAAACTGGGCTGCGCGATTGTGACCGCGTGGGCGCCGGATGGTCTCCAGAGCTTTGATGCGAGCGCGCCCCCAAAATAGCGGCGCACAACCTGCAAGGAGCATGCTGTGAAGAGATTGCGGACGGGCCGGAACTGGGCCCTGCTGATTCCGGTTTTACTGGTGGCGCTCTATGCTCGCGCGGCCACCACGCGATGCGTGGTGAATGTTCCCGTCGCCAATATGTTTTCGCACCCGACGACGGATGCCGACGTGGTCTCTCAGGCAACCTACGGCCATACGGTGGACGTGCTTCAGCAGCAACCGGGATGGATGGAGATTCGCACGCGAAGCGATCAATACACCGGCTGGGTGCAGGATGCCGACCTGCTGCCGGAGCCCGCCGGCCACACCTATGCGGCGACCGGGCAGGTGGCTGTGGTTGAGGAACTGGCGGCGCATCTTTATCGCGAACCGGACCTGACCAAACATGCCCCGGTGCTGACAGTTCCGTTTGAAACGCGGCTCGAGATTACCGAGGTGAAGCCGGATGGCCGCTGGCTGAAGGCGCGGCTGGCCGATGGGCGCGCCGCCTGGATTCAGCAAGGGGACGTGCAGCTTTATCCGGATGCAGCGAAAATTCCGAAGGGCTCGATGAGCATCGCCCAGATGGTGACCTTCAGCCATCGCTTTTTAGGGCTGCCGTACACCTGGGGCGGCCGTTCCAGCTTTGGCTATGATTGCTCTGGTTTTACCCAGATGCTGATGCAGCAGCGGGGCTACAGCATTCCGCGCGATGCCGACGTGCAGGCCGCATGGAGCGGGTTTGAGTCGATCCCGGTGCCCAGCCTGAAGGCCGGCGATCTGCTGTACTTCGGTCACGACGGAAAGATCACCCACACCGGCATGTTTATCGGCAACAACCAGTTCATCCATGCCACGGTCTCGGACCATCCGGTCATCCAGATCAGCGATCTGAATGAGCACTGGCGCAAACTGCTGCTTGCAGAGAGAAGAGTGAAACCATGAACCGTCGAGAACTGCTGAAGAGTGCCGGGGCCTTCGGCCTTGCGTCTGTTGCCGGGCTGCCCGCCAGTGCTTCAGTCGCGGCCGGCAATGGCGCGGCCGCTTCCCAGGTAACCACCGACATCATCCGTCTAAAGCTGCGCCATACCTGGACGACGGTGATGTCCGCCAGCAATTACCGCGATACGTTCTTTGTGCATTTCAAGCATGACGGGATTACGGGGATTGGCGAAGGCGCGCCGATTGTTCGCTACAAAGAGGACGCGCAGGGAGCGCAGGTCGCGGTCAACGCGATCAAGCCGATGTTGGACGCCTCCAACCCGGAGTATTTCCAGAAGGTCATGACGGAGGTCAATCATCGCATACCGGGCCAGTGGGCCGGTAAAGCTGCGGTTGATATTGCGCTGATGGACTGGATGGGCCAGAAGCTCGGCGTGCCGCTCTACGAATATTTCGGCCTGAATGCCGAGGATGCGCCGATCACTGACTTCTCGATCGGCATCGATACACCGGAGATTACGCGGCAGAAGGTCCGCGAGGCGGCGGATTTTCCGATTCTGAAGATCAAGGTTGGGCTGGACACGGATGAGCAGACGATTGCTGCGGTGCGCAGCGTGACCCAGAAGCCGCTGCGGGTGGATGCGAATGAAGGCTGGACGGATCGTGAAGTGGCGGCGCGCAAAATCGACTGGCTGTCGAAGCAGAACGTGCAGTTTGTGGAGCAGCCGATGCCGGCGGACCGGCTGGAGGATCTGCGATGGCTGCATGAGCGTGCGGCGCTTCCGCTGATGGGCGATGAGTCCTGCCGCCATCCGGAAGATATTCCCAAGCTGGTGGGCATCTTCGATGGACTGAATATCAAGCTGGATAAGACCGGCGGTATGGGCACGGCGTTTCTCATGATTCAGATGGCGCGCGCGCTTGGCTTCAAGACCATGCTGGGCTGTATGGTTTCCAGCTCCTGCAGTATTACGGCGGCGGCCCATCTGTCACCGCTGGTGGATTATGCCGATCTCGACGGCAACCTGCTGCTTTCGAATGATCCTTATCGCGGGGTGACGGTGGACCACGGAAAATTGATTCTGCCGCGACGTCCAGGACTGGGTTTGGTGCATGCGCGTTCGGCTGCCTGATCTCTGGTCCCCGATAAAGGGTTGGTTGCACGCTGCGGTTGCTGCGTGCCTGCTGGCGCTGCTCGCGCTGGCAGCGCCTGCCTGTGGGCAGATGAGCACGCAGTCCGATGATGGCGGCAGCAGTACCGGCGGTGTACACGTTGCCATCCACGACGCACAGAACCGGCCCATCACGGCTGGCGGCTTTGTAAAATCCGGGCCGATTGTGTTTCAGGACGTGGCGAAACAGGCGGGATTGACGGTCTGGCATCACCAGATGGGTACGCCGGAGAAGCAGTTCATTCTGGAAGCGGTGGGCTCCGGCGTGGCGCTGCTCGACTACGACAATGATGGCTGGCTGGACATCTACATGGTGAACGGCTCAACGTATGACGCGATGAGCGGAAAAGCAACGCCGCCCCATGCTGCGCTTTTCCACAACAACCACGACGGAACGTTTACTGACGTAGCGGCAAAGGCTGGCGTAACCAACGACCGCTGGGGGTTCGGCGTGGCTGTCGGGGATTACGACAATGACGGCTGGCCCGACATTTATGTGGCCAATTTCGGGAAGAATCGGCTCTATCACAACAACCATGACGGCACCTTTACAGACGTCGCAGAGAAGGCCGGTGTAACGCTGAGCAACTGGTCGACCGGCGTCACGTTTGGGGATTATGACGGCGACGGACGGTTGGATATCTTCGTCGCGGGGTATGTCCACTACGATCTGAAAAATCCCCCGGCGCCGGGATCAAAGGCGGTCACCACGCATTTCTGTCAGTTCCGCGGGGTCGCTGTCATGTGCGGTCCGCGTGGGCTGCAGGGTGAAGGCGATCACCTGTTCCATAACAACGGCGACGGCACCTTCACGGACGTCAGCGTGAAGGCCGGCGTGAGCGACCCGAACCACTACTACGGCTTTACGCCTGTCTTCGCCGACTTCAACAACGACGGCAAGCCGGATCTGGTGGTGGCCGATGATTCCACGCCCAACTATTTTTACCGAAACAAGGGCAATGGGACCTTTGCCGATGACAGCTACGCGTCGGGATTTGCGTTAAACCAGGATGGCCGCGAAACGGCGACGATGGGGCTGGCGGTCGGAGACTACCAGAACGATGGCCTGCTCAGCATTATGACGACAGACTTCTCCGACGACTACAAGGTGCTTTACCGCAACGACGGAGATGCGAACTTTACAGATGTGAGCTATCAGGCAGGACTGGCGCGCGATACGGTTCCTTTTCTGGGATGGGGCGTTGGCTTTCTCGACTTCGACAATGATGGATGGAAAGACATTCTGATGATCAACGGCCATGTGTATCCGGCCGTGGACAAGCAGGACTGGGGCACGACCTACGCTGAGCGTCCGTTGCTCTATCGCAATGATCACGGCAAGACCTTTGCTCTGATGCCCGCCGTGGAGGGTACGGGACTGGCTAAGGTCATCTCCGGCCGCGGCGCGGCGTTTGGCGATTTATTTAACGACGGCCGGATCGATGTGGTGATCAATGTTGAGGATGGCGTTCCTGTGCTGTTAAAGAATGTGGACGCCAATCATCATCACTGGGTGGAGCTGCGTCTGGTGGGCGGCCCCAAGAGCCCGCGGGATGCGGTCGGCGCGACCGTATATCTGACCGCCATCGGGATGCGCCAGCGGGAAGATGTCATCAGCGGCGGCAGTTATATCTCCTCCAACGATCCGCGGGTGCATTTTGGTCTGGGAGATGCATCATCTGCCGGTTCGGTCGAGATCCACTGGCCCAGCGGCTTGAAGCAGAAGCTTGTTCTGCCCCGGGAAGACACGATCTATACCGTTGTGGAAGGCAAAGGAATCGTGGGCCAGAGGTAGACGACTTCCGGCACGCGAATTTACAGGCGACGGGCGGGCCCGCAGGATTGCCGCACCACAAACTGGGTGGGAACGGCCGTTTCTGAACCGCGATTGAGGGGGTCCGCCACCATCTGCTGCAGGGCGCGAAATGCCGACAGTCCCAATTCATCCCTCGGAATGCCGATGGAACTGAGAGGGGGGTGGGCATATGCGGCAAAGGCGATGTCGTCCGAGCCGATGACGGAGAGATCCTGTGGTACCCGCCAGCCGACACGGAAGGCTTCGCCCATGGCGCCCATCGCTATCAGATCATTGCCGCAGATGACGGCAGTCGGATGTACCTGCCGCGCATACATTCGCTGGATGGCGGCCGCGCCTCCGGTAGGATGGCTTTCCACCTCAGCACAGTCAACGATCTCCAGTCCATGCTGCTCGACGACATCATCCAGCAGCTTGCGGTAGCGCTTGGCCGAGAGTACGGTCAGCGGGCCGTGAATGATGCCTACCCGGGTATGGCCGAGTGAGCGCAGATGCTTAACCGCCTGCAGGACACCCTTGGAGTAGTCGATGTGAACATTGCTCTTGTTGTGCTTCAGACGGGAGTCATCGAGCCGCACCACGGGCATCTCCCGGTCGAGCATGCGGTCGACAAGCCTCGCGTCGAATTGCGATGTCATGACGGCGACGCCCCGAACCTTGTCCTCAATCATCCGGCGCACGGTAGCTTCCGCGCTGGATTGCTCATAGTTGGTCATTCCCAGAACAAGCTCCAGCTTTTCCGCGCGGCAGGCTCGCTCAAAACCTTTGATCAGGCGGGGAAAAAACGGGTTTTCGATATCGGAGATGATGAGGCCGAAGGCGTTGCTGAAG
>JAJXUS010000032.1 GCA_021782675.1 Acidobacteriota bacterium | reverse complement strand
GCGGTTGTGCGTGAGTTTCTGGCGGCGGGTGGTCCGGGCGAGACGATCGAAGCCGCCTGCTTCGGCGTTCCCGGACCGGTCCGCAAAAACGTCATCCAGCTCACAAATCTTCCCTGGCTGCTGGATAGCCGGGAGTTATCCGCGGCGCTGGGCATCGAGCATCTGTTCCTGATTAATGACCTTGAAGCCAACGGCTACGGCATCGCCGAACTCGGGCCCGATCAGATTTTTACCCTCAGCGAAGGCGACAGCAGCCTGGTGGGCAATCGCGCTCTGATCGCCGCCGGCACTGGCCTGGGCGAGGCGTTTTTGATCTGGGATGGCAAGATGCATGTGCCCATGGCATCAGAGGGCGGTCACTGCGACTACGGACCGAATAGCGATCTTGAGGTCGAGCTTCTCTCCTGGCTGCGGGCCCAGCCCAATATGGACAATCACGTCAGTTGGGAGCGCGTATGTTCCGGTCTCGGGCTGCGGAATGTCTACACCTTTTTGCGCGACGTAAAGCATATGGAGGAGTCCGCCGAGTTGCGCGAGCGTATGCAGCACGACGACCCGAACGCAGTGATTGCGCAGTGGGGTGAAGGTGGGAAAAGTGAGCTTTGCGCGCGCAGTTTGGAGATTTTCGCAAGCGCTTACGGCGCGGAAGCCGGCAACATGGCACTGAAGATTCTTGCGCACGGTGGCGTCTACCTTGGCGGCGGCATAGCGCCGAAGATTCTGAAAACGCTGCAGGCCGGAGGCTTTCTGCGGGCCTTTTGCCAGAAAGGACGCATGGCAAAGCTGGTGAGTCAGATGCCGGTGCGCGTCATTCTTGAGAGCCGCGCCGCGTTGCTTGGAGCTGCAGCTTATGCAGAATCCCGCGCGGCCGAAATTTCCGGAAGCTCGCTGCGCTCAGCTTCCATTCACATAAGGAGTTGAACACAGCGATGAGCACAACAGCATCTTCGATCCGTCATGGCCGCGCCGGTTTTGTGGGTGTACTGCTGATGCTGGTGCTTTTTCTGGTGTGCAGCCCGCGTGCCTTTGCGCATGCTGTCCTGGTGCGCTCCACACCCGCCGACGGAGCAGTGCTGCACACGGGCAATGTCACGTTCACGCTGGACTACAACTCGCGCATCGACGAACGCCGTTCCGTGCTGCACCTGACCGGATCGGGCAATCAGGAGATTGCGCTCAACACAGAGACACCGAAAGGTCCCGCGCAGTTAAAAGCGGCGGTTCATGGGTTAAAGAACGGCGTCTATCATCTGGCCTGGCAGGTTCTGGCGGAAGACGGCCATATCACGCGCGGAGCCATCACCTTCACTGTCGCCGGACAGTAGCTGTCGCTATTGCACGGTGATGGCTTGCATCAACGGGAGATTCTCCGAAGAATCTCCGGCGTAGACGATGAACCTGCCCGGGTCAACCTTCCACCCATGCCTATTCACGTCCCAGTAAGCGAGTGAGCGCCGGTCCAGCGCAACGGTAATCCGTTTTGTTTCGCCGGGCTGCAGCATCACGCGGCGGAACTCTTTCAGCTCCATCTTCGGCCGGGGAACGCTGGCGGAGGGATCGCCGACGTAAATCTGTGCCACCTCCGCGCCGGCCCGCTGGCCCGTATTTTTCACGTCGAACGCTACGTGAATGGGACCCGTCGGCGAGGCCGTCTCCGGCGTGACCGAGAGATTGCTGAACGAGAACGTCGTGTAGGAAAGCCCGAACCCGAAGGGGAACAGCGGCTTTACCTTGCTGGTTTCAAAGTAGCGGTAGCCCAGAAAAATTCCTTCACTGTACTTCACATCCTTTGTGCCGGGCTGCTCGTAGTAGTTGTGGTAGGCGGGCAGGTCCTGCAGCCGCTTCTCCCAGGAGATGGGCAGCTTACCCGAAGGGTTTGCGTCGCCAAACAGCAGGTTCGCCAGCGCCGTGCCACCCTGCTGGCCGGCGTACCAGGTCTGCAGCAGCACCGGCGCGGCGGCAATCCAGTTTTCCGTGGCGACGCTGCCGCCTGAGGTCAGCACGACGATGGTCCGCGGGTTTGCCGCGCAGACGGCGCGGATCAATGCCTCCTGGCCAAGCGGCAGCGCGTAGGTGCGGTCGAAGCCTTCGGATTCGGTGCGCGGGCTGAAGCCGACCGAAACCACTGCAACATCCGCCATCTTTGCCAGTGCAACGGCCTGCGGATCGACCAGTTTGTCGGTAGCGATGACACCGAGCCGCACGGTGGTGCGCTCCCATTCCGGCCAGTACGTCAGGTCGATTCGCGCTGGGACATCTTTTGTAAGCGTCGTGGTTGCATTTTGCGGACTACTCCCTTCGCGCTGATCGATGGCCAGCAGCGTCTTCCCGTTCACTTGCAGCGCATAATGCCCGCGGCCCTCTGCCCGGGTTAAAAAACTGTACGCTCCGGTGCTGGCCGGTATGTAATATCCGGTCCAGGTAACGCGGCGCTTCTGCTGGCCGCTGATTTTCGACGGCACTGAATCTTCGTCGTACATGTTCCCCGTAATCTGCGTGTCCACAACCTGATTCGTTGCGTCAACAATCTCACGCCGTGTCAGTCCCTGCTGCTTGCAAGCGGCGTCCACACACCACTTTGCACCGCGATAGATGTCGCGCTCGGATGGCAGGCCGGCGTTCCAGTACACCCTGGCTTGCGGCAGCGCCTGGCTCAAACCGGTCATAAAACTGACGGGCGCAATTGCATCCACGTGAGCGCTGCCGCCGCCGCCCGGTACTGCTGGATAGGCGTTGGGTCCCAGCACAGCGATGGAATGCACCGCTTCTTTATTGAGCGGCAGAATGTTGTGTTCATTCTTGAGCAGCACGGCGCCTTCCTCCGCCGCACGCAGCGTGACGGCATTGCCATGCGGGTTGTAGCGCGGAATGGTCAATACCGTCTGGTCGCGGTCGAGAAAGTGAAATTGCAATGCGGTGCAAAGGATGCGCCGCACTTTGGCGTCAATAGTGGCCTCCGTCACCTGCCCATCTTTTACCGCCGGCATCAGCGTCGCCGCATTCATAAACTTACCGCTGGGCATTTCAAGATCGAGGCCGCCGTTGGCTGCGGCCACGCCGTCATACGTGGCGCTCCAGTCGGACATCACGATGCCGCGGAAGCCCCACTCCTTGCGCAATATGTCGATGTTGAGAAAGCGATTCTGCGTCGCGTGTACGCCGTTGATCAGGTTGTAGGAGTCCATGATGGCGCCCGTGTGCGCCTGGCGAACGGCAGCCTCAAATGGCGGCAGATCGATCTCGCGCAGGGTGCGTTCATCGGCGATGGAATTCTCATTATGACGGTCATACTCGGCGTCATTCAGCGCAAAGTGCTTCACGGTCGCGCTGACGCCTTCCGCCTGCAGGCCGTCGATATAGCCGACCGCGATATTGGCAGAAAGATACGGGTCTTCGCCAAAGTATTCAAAGTTGCGGCCGTTCATCGGCATGCGGTAGATGTCAACGCCAGGGCCCAGCAGAAAATTGACGCCACGCGCCCGGGCGTCCTCACCAATGGAGCTGCCGATGGCGCGCGCCAGATCTCGGTCCCAGCTCGCGGCCAGGTTGATGCCCGCCGCGTAGGCCATCGACGGGCCCCAGGTGCGCACCCCCATGGGACCGTCGGACATCTTCAGCCGCGGAAAGCCGATGGAGGGCTCCGCGCGGATGAACATAGAGTCCTGGCCACCAATGAGCGCCAGCTTCTGCGCGAGCGTGAGTTTGCGCACCATGGCATCGGCTTGCTGTTCGATGGCAGGTGTAATGGGAGCTGGTCCCTTTGCTGTGTTTTGTCCCAACGCGGTTAAGGAGAGAATGGCGAGAGAAATCGGCAAAAGGGCGGCGAAGACGCGACGGTCGGACATGACGGAGGGTCTCGATTCGTGAAGGATGTGAGCGGGGATTGCTGCCCAGAACGCATTATGTTCGCCGCCGGGCGGCAGCGCAAGAGCTGCCAGCCCGCTTGGCGAGCTTGCACGGGTTCGATATAGTGAGAGAGGTCGTGGCGCTATCGTCTAGGGGTTAGGACGTGAGATTCTCAATCTTAAAACACGGGTTCGATTCCCGTTAGCGCTACCAAAGAAGGTCCGCGAAAGCCTGCTAAACCAGCAGGCTTTTTCTTTGACTGGAAATCGCTCTGGCGTTCCACAGCCGCAATTCGCGGGCAAAATGGTACCCAGTGTTTTACGGCCCGACGTTCAGCCTTGCAGACTCCGGCGCTCGCAGATCGTTTGCCCTGGGCCCTCCTGAACCGCAGAGCGAACGCAGCGCGGGATCAAGTGCTGGCGTCAAGAACCGCTCGGGGGCGTTTGCGGGCCCTCTGTCCGCTCCGTGCCCAACAGAGCCTGGCGTGGTTTTAGTAGACAACTACCTTTCATATCACCCAATCAAAGAACTTTTCTTCCGATTTACAAAGCAATTTGCCTCCTGTACCATTCGCTCACTCCTCCCATGAGCGGTTGCAGTCAGCCGGAACTTGAAAGCAATCCAGAACCTGCCGCAGTCCCGGCCTTGAATTGAATGCTTGTACAACGCGAGGATCCCAAAACAATGTATCTACCGAAACTATTGCCGCTTGTTGTTTGCGCAGCGGTGGCTTGTACGCCGGCGATGTATGGTGCCAACCAGAAATCCGCCAAAGTTCGTAAAATCGGAACAACAACTCTCTCCGAAGCAGCCGCGCGCGCACAGGCGCCAGGTTTCGCCGGCCAACCTGAAGGTCGGCCCAAATCGATGTTGAAGCAGATGCCCAAGCCTGGCCATCCATCATTTTCCGGAGGACGAAAGAATCAAGGCGGCAACCTGATGTTCGCCGGATATCCGGTCGTGGGGCCGACTCCATCGTTTTCCGGCTTCGATGCGCTGGACTCCACGGATTCCGGCGACGCGGTGGGATTCGTGGTTGAACCGCCCGATCAGGGCATGAGCACCAACGGAAGTCAGGTCGCCGAGGCCGTCAATCTGGCGTTTCAGGTGTTCTCCACTGCAGGCAAGCCGCTGACTGCACCGATCGGCGTGTATGCGTTTTACAACGTTTCCGAGGCGCAAAATGCCGATGGCTCGTTCACTGAGCTGTCCGATCCACGCGTCTTTTTCGATTGGGAATCGGGAAGGTGGTTTGTGACGATTCTCGAATACTACGCGAACGCCAACGGGCTCACCGGCGGCTCCAACGTTTTAATCGCGGTCAGCGATAGCAGCGATGCGACCGGCAGCTACACCATTAATTCTGTCGATGTTTCCGATGCGGGTTACGGCGGTTGTCCGTGCCTCGGCGATCAGCCGCTGCTCGGCGTAAACCAGGACGGGGTCTATCTGAATGACAATGAATATGCCACCAGCACCTTGAACTTTGAAACGACTCTGATCACCGCCATCAACAAGCAGGACTTGATCAATGGCACGACAACGCCGATTGCCGTGGCTTTCGATGGGCTCAATCTGCCAGGGGGGCAGGCGTATTCCATTGAACCCGCATTTCCCGCGCCGGGAACCGCAACCGACGCGAACATGGGAACTGAATTTTTCACCAGTTCGCTGGACTTTAACGGAACGGGCGATAACCGCATTGCCGTCTGGTCGCTCACCAATACGGAATCGTTGAAAGACAATGTTCCTAACCTGAAATTGCAGCAGACCATCGTGCAGACCGAGGATTATCAAACCCCCCAGGTTGGCGCGGTGCAGAAAGCTGGGCCCTTCCCGCTCGGCCAAGCCCTTGGTGATCCCGAGGAGACCCTGAACCCGAACGATGACCGCATGCTGCAGCTCTATTACTCCAAAGGGGAGCTCTACAGCGGGTTGAATACAACGTTGCTGGAGCCGGGAAACGCGAGCGCGATGCGAAATGGAGCGGCGTGGTTTGCAGTTCAACCTTACGCTTCCTCGACAACCCTGTCGGGGCGCGTCACGAGCCAGGGTTACATCGGGATCGCCAACGGCTCGGTGCTCTATCCTGCTTTCGCAGTGGACAGCACCGGTCAAGGTGCGATTGCATTCACAATTACCGGGCAGAACTACTTTCCCAGCACTGGATATGTAAAGTTCCAGGGAAATAGCATCCAGCCGCAGGTGCATCTTGCCGGGATTGGACAGGCGCCAGAGGATGGATTCTCCGGTTATCCGCAGTTCGGTGGCGCAGGTTATGCGCGCTGGGGCGATTACGGGGCCGCTATGGTCGCCCCGGATGGTTCGATCTGGATGGCGTCGGAATACGTCCCCGACCCGGCGACACGTCCGCGGACGACCTACACAAACTGGGGGACCTTCATTTCCCGCATTCAATGGTCCTGCGGCAAATCATCCGCCGCGCGGTCGCCAGGGGTTCTAGCCGGGCGCGCTTCGCTTCGCGTTGCCGTGATGTGCGGCGAGAATGACAACTTGTCTCGTATTCCCGTCAGCGGTATAGGAGATGCTGGCGCTTGCCGGTCTTGCGTTTATGGACGTGGATTCTGCGCTCTCCAAACCTCGCATCAACTTCCCGAGAATCGCCGATCGAGGGATTGCAGGATTAGGGGAATGTACGGATATCCTGAGGGAAAATGGCGTGCCGCTCAAAGGGGCAGGCGCAGCCAGTCGGCGTGCCGACGCTGAATCCCGGCCTTTGAGCCGACGTGTAGGAACTTCTCCATCTTTCCAGCGGCGCGATCCCCGCAGCCGGCGAATTCTCGATAGCCACAATGTTCCTGGAAAAGCCGGTGGTCGCTTTGCTACTGCGTCCACTGCACGCCCGGATACAGGCTGGGCATCCGGAACGCACGGTAAAGACCTGTGCCCGTAGAGTGCATGTGCCAGACCGTGTTCGCCTGGTCGTTCTGGGTGACTTCAAAGACGTCCGAACTCAAAACCCTGCCGGGATAGGTGCCGCATAGGTCGTACTCGATATTCCCGTTGGGCAGTTGTTCGGAGTTGCCTCCGAAAGAGTTGTAGAGATTTGGCGGGATAATCTGATGAAACAGCAGCGTTGCTGTCTTCGCGGATTCGTTGACCTGCAACACGGGCACAGTGGAATAGAGGCATGCCGGCGCACCCGTGGTACCGCAGGTCACGCCTGGCGGAAACATGCGGTCGTCGCCATTATCCATCAAGGTCAGTTTGAAGATGCCCGCAGTGGGGGAGCCGATAAAGTTCGGCCCATGCTGCGCGTAAAACCAGTCGGTCGGGTCTGTGCCGCCCTGCAGCGTAAAGTCGCCACCCTGTCCCAGCTTCCACAGAATGCTTCCGTCGCCGGAGCCGTTCGCGTAATTGACCTTTATCAGCCAGTTCTGGTGTCTGACGGAGACTATAAAGTTTCCGTCATCAGGGGAGAAGATGATGGCGTTTGAATGGGTCCAGTCCGGAAACAGCATGGGATGACGATTCACGTCGAGATGATCGAACTCATTCCACGCCCACACCGGGTTCCAGTTCTGATCGAGATCGATAACCACATCCCCCAGCACGCTGATGGTTCCCGGATAGCCGGGCAGGTTGGTGAACTGCTTCAGCGTGTTGGCCATGACCAGCAGATGGCCGTTGGGCAGCGGCTCAATATCGTGATGAAAATCGACGAGCGTGATCGGGATCCCCGCCTGCGCCAGGCCAGCATTCACTTGTGCGAGTGTGGTCTGCCGCACAATCTTGCCCGTCAGGTCCACCTCCCGGATTGCAATCAGCAAATTGGAAGGCGTGGGTCCGTTGAGCGGCGCCTCCGAGCTGACGCCAATGTCCATGACAATGTCGCCATTGGGCAGCAATTTGCCGGCGTTGATCCCGGAGTTTGCAACCTGGTCCGTAAACGGATAGGTCCAGATCACATTGCCGGCGAGATCGGTCGCGTACAGTCCCTGGGAGGGCCCGGCCACGGCGGAGATCAGTTCAACGCCGGGCTGCGGTGTCTCGCCGGCGGGGGTACTTGCCGTCAGCCCGGGATTGAATGGCGCGTGAGCCGTCGATCCCCCAACTTCCGGCAGTTGCCCCACGGAAAATGTGTGATCGGCATCTGTGGCTGTCTGGCCGTTTTCAAACGTTACGGTTGCCTGCATGTGGTACACCGTGTTGGCCGGCATTCCGGCAACAAAAATAGTGACGGGACCGCCGCCGCTGGGCGTGGGCACGCTCCAGGTTTGGCGTCCATACGAGGTTGTCGGGCCAAAGTTCACCGTCACGTTTCCGGCGAACGGCGGCGTAATCGTATAGAGAGCCACCTGCGGGTTGATGGTGGCAGAGACCGTCCCTGCCGACAGCATAAAAGCGTGGCCAGTCAGCGCGACCGTCGATGGGGTACCGGCCGGCGTGCCGCGGAAGTTGAGATTGAGTGCCGCCGCGTCCTCGCCGCCCGGGGAGGGTTGGGTCGGAGCATAGGAGACATCGACTCCACAACTGGCGCCAGCCGGCAGCCGAATCCCGCAGGTCGTTCCGGCGGCCAGGTGGAACAGACTGCCCGCCGCAAGAGAGGGTTGGAGCGTGATCGCGGAGCTACCATTGTTTATGATCTGCACGACCGTACCGCTCAGGTTGTTTCCGGCTAAAGTATTGCCAAAATCATAGGAAGTACCGCTCAAGGTGACTTGCGGCCGGCTCTGCGCGGGTTGCGGGGTCACGGTTCCGGCCACGGGCGAAGAATTGGCTGTAGGCGCCGCGGTCATTGTCGTCTTACCGCTGCTGCCGCAGCCGGCGATGACCGCAGTCAACAGCAAGGCACAACCACAGAGGGGCGATCGCCGATTTTTAAGCATGCACAATTTCTTCCTGGCTGGAAAAATTTGTATGAAGCGGGCCGCGTGAAGGTGTTGCACGAAGGATAACCGTTACCAAGGTAAGGGTGAACCGAATTCAGAAAATTTCTACGCGTGTATGGGTTACTTTTTTGCTCCTTCGGCGTTCACGCGCCCGCAGGCTGCAACCGCCGGATTCGATGTTGGCTTCTTAACGGAGATGGGGGACAGTATGCCAGCAAAGAGGACCCACAATAAGAAAGCCGCAAAATCAAGCTCGAAGTCGCGGCGCCCGGCCGCCCGCAAGACTGCAGCGAAGAAGTCCGGCGCCCGGCGATCTGCGACGGGCGCAAAAACCACCGTTCCGCGGAAAGCGGCTGCGAAGAAGAAGTCAGCCAGCCGTAAGTCGACCACCCGGAAATACAGTCCGAAGGCGTCGAAGAGCGTCGAGCGGGAGATGCGCGCCTTCAAGGAAGGAAAGCTGAAGAGCGGCTCCGGACGCAAGGTGACGAACCCCAGACAGGCGGTGGCGATCGGCCTGTCAGAAGCCCGGCGGGCTGGGGCCAAAGTTCCGCGCAGACGGGGCTAGCTTCTCGCTGGGCGGACAGAGTCCGAGAGGTATCTGCAGGAAACAAGGCAACTGGCGCCGGCAAATGGTGGATGCGTTGCGCGGCTCGAGCTGGACGGAACGATTTGATGTATTATCAATTAACGATAATCGGTAACCGGCTTCCTCTTCTCCAAGCCGCGCTCCCGCTCCCGCCCTATGTGGATTGTCCGCCTCGCACTTCGCCGGCCGTATACCTTCGTCGTCCTCTCTGTGCTCATCCTCATTCTGGGTATCACGGTCACCCTGCGCACGCCGACCGATATCTTTCCGAACGTAAATATCCCCGTTGTCACCGTCATCTGGAATTATCAGGGGCTGTCCCCGGAGGAGATGGCTGGCCGCATCACCAGCAACTATGAGCGCGCCGTAACGACGACCGTCGACAACATCGAGCATATGGAGTCCCAGATGCTTACGGGAATCTCCGTAACCAAGATTTACTTTCACCCGGATGCCGATATTGCGACGGCCATCGCGCAGGTGACGGCCATCTCGCAGACGCTGCTGCGCACGCTGCCCCCCGGCACAACGCCGCCGCTCATCATCACCTACAACGCCTCATCGGTGCCCGTCCTGGAGGTCGCGCTCTCTGGCCAGGGGCTCAGCCAGCAATCACTGTTTGACATTGGGAATAACTTTCTACGAACACAACTGGCCACGGTTGAAGGCGCCTCCATTCCCTATCCCTACGGGGGCAAGCAGCCGCAGGTTCAGGTGGACATTGACAACACCAGGCTGCAGGCGCTGCACCTGTCGCCGGCCGATGTGGTCACAGCTCTCGACGCGCAGAACCTGATCCTGCCCAGTGGGACGGAAAAGGTTGGCACCTATGAATATCAGGTGGAGACTAATTCCGCGCCGCGCACCATTGAAGAACTGAACGATCTGCCGATCAAGACCCTCAATGGCACGACCATTTACATGCGCGACGTTGCACACGTCCGCAATGGATATCCGCCGCAGACGAACATTGTGCGTGTGAATGGCCGCCGCGCTGCCCTGATGACGATTGAAAAGACGGGCAGCGTGTCCACGCTCAGCATCGTGGATCGCATCCGGGCGCTGCTGCCGATGGTCGCTACCAGTCTGCCGCCGCAGCTAAAAATGCGGCCGCTCGCCGATCAGTCGATCTTCGTCCGAT
>JAJXUS010000031.1 GCA_021782675.1 Acidobacteriota bacterium | reverse complement strand
GTCGTCGAAAAACTTCCGCAACGCACGCAGCACCGCGGCGCGCTTTTCAAATACCTCCCGCACCGGCGGATTCATGAAGAGATCGACATATCGCTGCCGATAGCGCAACTCCTGGTCCGCCAGGCCGTGATATTTCTCCGGCAGGGGAAGCATGGCCTTGGAAAGAAGGCGCAGGGTCTCCACGTGCACGGTCAGCTCACCCGTGCGGGTACGGAAAAGGTAACCGGTCACGCCGATGTGATCGCCGATGTCGAGCAACTTGTAGAGCGCGAACCCCTGTTCGCCGACGGAATCCATGCGGACATAAATCTGCAGCCGCGCTCCGCCCTGTTGCAGCACCGCAAAGCCGGCTTTGCCCTGGCCACGGATCGCCATCAGCCGCCCGGCTACCGCAACTGAGGCGCGCGATTGTTCCAGATGTTCGCTGCTGGCTGCATCAAACCCAGCATGAATCCGGGGCACTGTATGGGTCGCCGCAAATGCGTTTGGATAAGCGGCCTGACCAAGCGCCTGAATCTGGCGAAGTTTGTCGCGGCGCAGCTCAAAAATGCTCTGTTCAAAGTCGGATTCGAACACGAAAGATTCTTTCCACGTGGTTTGGAATGCACTGCCAGTATAGTGGTAGTGCTTTGGATTATCCGCTTAGAAGGAGGGCTTGTTCGTGCGGATTGCTGACGTTCTGCTCATGGATTTTGACCCGGAAATTGCGTCCACCCGGCGCGTACTGCATCTGATTCCGGAGACCGACCCGCAATGGACGCCGCACCAAAAATCCATGCCAATTGGCCGCCTTGCCATGCACACCGCCACGCTGCCAAAGCTCTGCTCCACCATTCTCAGCACGCCGGAGATGGACATGAGCAAAGAAAAATGGCCGGATTTCACCTTTGAGTCCACCGCGCAACTGCTCTCCGTGCTGGAAGAAACGTCGCAGGAAGCCAGAAAGCACCTGGCCGCCAGCTCCGACGAGGATTTGCAGAAGAACTGGAAGCTTGCGTTTCAGGGCAAGACGCTGGCGGAAGGCACACGCCTGCGCCTCTATCGCACTATGTTCTTGAATCATCTGATCCATCACCGCGCCCAGCTCGGCGTCTACCTGCGTCTGCTGGAAATCCCGTTGCCCGGGATTTATGGTCCCTCGGCCGACGAACCTTTTGTCCCTTAAGCGCGTCGAACACAGGTTGCGCAGCCGGACAAGCGTTTTGCTTCTGTCTAACCCCAGGATCTGCCTATGACGACCAGCCCTATCGAATTTGCGCGCGACAATCAGACGCGCTTCCTCTCAGAACTCAAAAATCTGCTGCGCATCCCCTCTATCTCGACGCTGCCGGAAAATCGTGCCCACGTGCGCCATTGCGCGCAGGTACTGGCTTCTGAGCTGAAGCGGATCGGCATGGAACACATCTCGCTGGTTGAAACCGACGGGCACCCGCTGGTGATCGCAGACTGGCTGCATGCGCCCGGCAAGCCCACCTGCCTCTGCTACGGCCACTACGATGTCCAGCCGCCCGACCCGCTGGAGGAGTGGATCAGCCCGCCGTTTGAGCCGACCGAGCGCGACGGCAATCTGTATGCACGCGGCGCGGTGGACGACAAGGGGCAGATGTACATGCACCTGAAGGCGTTCGAAAGCTTGATGCGCGCCAACAAGGCCAGGCTGCCGCTCAATGTTCGCGTCATCCTCGAAGGCGAAGAAGAGGTCGGCGGAGAGGGAATCGCGAAGTTTGTGCGCGAGCACCCGGAAAAATTAAAGGCAGACTTCGCGCTGATCTCCGACACCGAGATGTTTGCCCCCGGACTGCCGACCCTCTGCGTCGGCCTGCGCGGCATGATCTACACCGAGATTGAAGCCCGCGGCGCCGCCACCGATCTTCACTCCGGCATGTACGGCGGTGCGGCGCCCAACCCGCTTATCGCGCTGTGCCAGATCATCGCGCGGCTGAAAGATCCCGAGGGCCGCATCACCATCCCCGGCATCTACGAGGATGTTGTTCCGCCGTCCGTCGAGGAGCTGGCGGCCTGGAAGTCGCTGCCATTTTCCGCTGAGGAGTTTCAACGCAATGAAGTAGGCGCGACAGAGTTGACCGGCGAGCCGGAGTTCTCCGTGCTCGAACGCCTTTGGTCGCGGCCCACGCTGGAGGTGCACGGCATGCCCGGCGGCTTCACCGGCGCCGGCGCCAAAACCGTGATCCCGGCCCGCGCCACCGCCAAGGTGTCCATGCGCCTGGTGCCAAACATGGACGCGGCCCGCGTCTTTGAAAAATTCTCAGCCTACATCTCGTCGATCTGCCCCGCGGGCATCAAGGTCAATGTGCGTCTGATCCATTCGGCAGATCCGATGGTCATCAGGACCGGCAATCCATATATTCAGGCCGCGACCGGGGCGATGCGGGAGGTCTTCGGGCGCGAGACCGTTTTTGTCCGCTCCGGCGGCTCGATCCCCATCGTCGGGGACTTCGAGCACAATCTGCACATCCCGTCCGTCATGATGGGCTTCGGCCTGCCCGACGATAACCTGCACGCCCCAAATGAGAAGTTCAAGATTGCCAATTTTCACAACGGGATCGAAGCGATCATCCGCTTCTTTGAGGGAGTCGGGGCGATGTCCGCGCCCGCACCCAGGCCGTGACGCTCCAGGCCAAGATCGCGATCACCGGCTTTGTCCTGGCAGGCGGCCGCAGCGCGCGGCTGGGCCAGGACAAGACGCAGCTTCCCTGGGCCAAAGGAACACTCCTCGATCACGCAGTCGCGCGGCTGGCGCAGATTTGCCCGCAGATCTGGGTCTGCGTCCGCCGCTCCTCCGCCAGCCAAACCCCTCCCGCAGGCGCGTTCGGCTGCATCCCGGACGCGGCCGAAGATGCAGGTCCGCTGGCCGGAATCGTCGCGGCCCTAGAGCACACCACCACAGACTGGAATCTCCTCTTCGCCGTAGATATGCCGTTCGTGCCGGTTTCCGTGTTGACCGAGCTGGCGGCGCGCGCCGAGTCGTCATCCCATGACTACGTGCTGGCGATCGGCGACGGCCGACCGCAACCGCTCTGCGGCCTGTACCACCGCCGGCTGGCGTCCGGTCTGCGCCGGTCCCTGGAGCAGGGAACGCTCAAAGTAATGGCCGCATTGCGGCAGGCGGGCGGGGCGCCAGAGCTTTTTCATCCGCAGGCAGACATTCCCGGCGCGGCGCAGTGGTGGCGCAACATTAATACAGCGGCAGACTGGCGGGAGGCGCAGCGGCTCGCCCAGCTTCTTTCTGAAGAGAGCGGTTCCGCGACGACCACTCTTCGGCTATCGTGAAGCTATGCCCGGATCGGAAGTGGCGCCGTACATCGCTTTTGAAAATGTCAGCAAAGCATTCGGCAACAACGTCGTCCTCGACAATGTAAGCTTTTTCGTTCTCCCCGGCGAAACTCTGTGCATCATCGGCCGCAGCGGCGTGGGCAAGTCCGTCTCGCTGCAGCAGATCATGGGTTTTCTCGAGCCCGATTCCGGAAAAATTCTGGTTGCCGGCACCGATATCACCGGCTTTACCGAAGAGCAGATGGAGACGATCCGGCGCAAGGTCACGATGGTCTTCCAGAATGGTGCGCTCTTTGACTCGCTTTCCGTCTTTGAAAATGTCGCCTTTCCGTTGCGGGAGCGCAAAGAGCTCCAGGAAGACCAGATCGACCAGATTGTCTCCGGAATGCTCGGCATGGTTGGGGTAGGGGAGATGGCGAGCAGCCTGCCCTCCGACCTTTCCACAGGCATGCGGCGTGCTGTGTCGATTGGGCGTGCTCTGGCCGCACAGCCGGAAGCAATCCTGTACGACGAGCCGACGACCATGGTGGATCCCATGATGGCGCACCGTACAGCGGTCCTGATTCAAAAGGTCAAGGTGCAGCTCCGCCTTACCAGCATCGTGGTCACGCATGACATGGCCCTGGCCGAAAAGCTGGCGGATCGCGTCCTTTTTCTGCACGAAGGGAAGGCGCATTTTTTCGGATCCGTGCCGGAACTTCTCAAGACCACCGACCCGATTTTGCGGGAATTCCTGCGTCTGGATGAGCGTAGCCTGCCGGATCCAAAACTCTGGCAGCACCGGGCGTCGCAGGGAGTATCGCCCGCAACTGGCGTCAGGTAAAGACTTCGGTACCGCTGCCGACACTCCCGCGCGTACGATTTTCATTGTCATCTGCCTCCCGGCCCGCTAGCATAAAGAGGAATAATCCTTCTGCTGAGGAAAACCCCCAGGTGACGGCAAGTGGTTTGCCGGCATCTAACCCGAAAGCAGCTACATCTTTGCGAAGTGCGAGAAGACGGCGGGATCGTATCAGACCAGAACTCGTAAACGCTATTGGCTTTGGGTCAGCATCTGGGTGTTCAGGCGAACCGAATTCGCGGACGGTTGAGCCTTTCCTGACTGGCAATGTTTGCCAGCATCAGGGTGTCAATCTGCCCGGGCAAGCGACTCTTAATTTTCGGTAGCGAGTAATCGCAGAATGGCTTCCCCAGATCTGAGTCATTGGCTGCAAGTCCGCAGTCCGGAAAATTGGGTTGAGTTCAGTTCGCACGCGGGGGCAGCACACACCGCGGGACGCGACCGGTCACGCGGTGTCGCCGCGCTGTGGATGGCGCTTGACGCCTGCACCGTGGCTTTGGCCGCCGGAATCGCAACCTACCTCCGCAAAATCAACGTTCTCTCTTACTTTGACCACCGGGCGCCGCTGGCTGCCAATCCGTCTTCGTTCCTCCTCTACCTGGCCGGTTTTGTCGTCATCCTGCTGATTGTCTCGAGGGCCCATGGTCTTTACGGCCCGCTCCAATCGTTCAGCGGCCTGCGGGAGCAGCGGCTCACGGTGCAGTCCTGCTTCACGGCTAGCCTCATTCTGGCAGGGGCGCTCTACTTTGGCCGAGAAGACAGCATCTCGCGTGCTGTCGTCATCGCCACCTTGATGCTCACCGCGGTCTTTTTGTGCGTGCGCCGGGCAGTATGGCGCTTTGCCCTGTACAAGCGCTACGAGAATGGTCTGGAGACGCGCAATGTGCTCATCGTCGGCACGGGCTCGTCCGGACTGGCAATCCGCAGCCATCTGCAGCGCATCCGGCACCTCGGCTTTACCGTAAAGGGCTTTGTCTCCAATGCCGAGAACCTGCGCGCCGAAAATACGGACTCGTTCGCCCAGGAAGAGATTTCCCCGGCCGAGGTTCTCGGCGGTCTGAGCAACGTCGGCGAGCTTGTCCGGCGCCACTTTATCGATGAAATCTTCATCACCGGTCCGTGCGAGCGCGGGATGGTGAAGCGGCTCATCGCACAGGCCACGGAGTTGGGCATCGATGTCCGCGTGGTGCCGGATCTCTACGACGGGCTGGCCTGGACCGCTCCCATCGAGTACGTCGGGCAGTTTCCGACCATGCCGGTGCACCGGCATCACATCCCCGTCGTCGGCTTCATGCTCAAGCGCGGCCTGGACGTGCTGATCTCGACGGCCGCCTTGGTGCTGGCGGCTCCCTTCATGCTGCTGATCGCACTGGCCATCCGGCTGGACTCCCGCGGCCCCATTTTGTACGGCGCAGAACGTATCGGGCGGAAAGGAAGCACGTTCCGCTGCTGGAAGTTCCGCACCATGGTAGCCAACGCGGACAGTCTGCGGGAACAGTTCGATCATCATAACGAGCGCGATGGCGTCCTGTTCAAGATGTCCTCCGACCCGCGCGTTACCCGCGTCGGCCGTTTTCTGCGCAAATACTCGCTCGATGAGCTACCCCAGTTCTTCAACGTCCTGACAGGCCATATGAGCGTCGTCGGCCCACGTCCGCCGCTGGCTGGTGAAGTCAGCCAGTATGAGCTGCCGCATCTGCGCCGCCTGGAGGTTCTGCCGGGCATCACCGGCCTGTGGCAGGTGCAGGCGCGGCAGGATCCATCCTTCGATCAGTACATCTCGCTCGACACGGCGTACATCGATAACTGGAGCCTGTGGCTCGACATCAAGATCATGACCCGAACTCTCGGTGTCATCCTGAGCGGAACCGGAGCCTGATCAGGATCGCTCTTACGCGCGGTTGTTCCTCGATGGACGCTCCCGCTACACTGAATCTGTGAAGTTTGCACTCGCCCAGATCAACCCCACCGTCGGCGACTTCTCCGGCAATATTGCAAAGGTCCTCTCCTTCAGTCAGCGGGCGGAAGCCGCCGGCGCCGATCTCGTCATCTTTCCTGAAATGAGCCTCTGCGGATATCCCCCGGCGGACCTGCTGGAAAAGCCTATCTTTCTGGAGCGCGCCCAGCAGGGAATGCAGCAGCTTGCCGCCGCCACTGCCGGAAAGCGGACCGCCATGCTCGTTGGCTTTCCCGCACCGGCCGAGGGGCCCGGAAAGCGCATCAGAAATTGCGCGGCGATTCTGCGGAATGGCGAAATTGCCTTTACGCAGACCAAGATGCTGCTTCCGTACTATGACGTCTTCGACGAGCAGCGATACTTCAAGCCGGCCGATCATCAGAACATCTTCCAGTATGAAGACAACCGCCTCGCGCTCAGCATCTGCGAAGACGCCTGGAATGACAAAAATTTCTGGCCCCAGCGACTCTATCCAGTCGATCCGCTGGAGCGCCTGATGGCGCAGGGTGCCGACGTGATTCTGAACATTTCTGCCTCGCCGTATTCCGCCGGCAAGCGGCAGGTGCGTGAGCAGATGCTGGCGGCCATTGCCCGGCGCTATCAGCGTCCTGTTCTGCTGGTCAATCAGGTCGGCGGCAACGACAGCCTGCTCTTCGACGGCACCAGCCTCGCCTTCGACCCGACCGGCGTGCTTGTTGCGCGAGGGCGTTCCTTTGAAGAAGATCTCTTGCTGGTGGAGTTTCCTGCCGCCTCGTCCTCCGCTTCCTCTCCGCCTCCGCTGGACCACGAAGATGCTGCAACCTATCAAGGCCTTGTGATGGGTGTGCGCGACTACGTGCGCAAATGCGGCTTCTCCCGCGCGATCGTCGGCCTCAGCGGCGGAATCGACTCCGCGCTTGTGGCCGTGATTGCCGCCGATGCTCTGGGCGCGCGAAATGTTCTTGGCATCGGCATGCCGGGACCGTACTCGTCTCCCGGTTCGCTCGATGACGCCGAGGCTCTGGCCCGCAACCTTGGGATTGAGTGGCGCGTCCTTCCGATCGGCAGCCTGTTTGCGGGCTATCTGGAAGAACTGGCGCCGGTCTTTGCCGGTCGCGCTCCGGATATTACAGAAGAAAATCTGCAGTCGCGCATTCGCGGCACGCTGCTGATGGCCGTTGCCAACAAGCAGTCCGCACTCGTCCTGACCACCGGGAATAAATCCGAAATGTCGACAGGGTACTGTACCCTGTATGGGGATATGGTCGGAGCTCTGGCCGTAATTGGCGATGTGTATAAGACCGCCGTCTACCGGCTGGCCGCATACGTCAATCGCGCGGGAGAGAGAATTCCCGAGCCAACGCTGCGCAAACCCCCTTCTGCGGAGTTGCGGCCCGATCAGCGGGACACGGATTCGCTGCCCCCGTACGAGGTTCTAGATCCCGTGCTGGAGGCATACATCGAGCGCCGCGAAAGTGCGGAGGAGATTACCTCGCACCTGGCCGGGCGTCTAACGTTGCCGGAGGTGCGGTCCATTCTACGGAAGGTGGAGCGCAGTGAGTACAAGCGGCAGCAGGCCGCGCCGGTGTTGAAGGTAACCGCAAAGGCTTTTGGATTTGGGCGGAGATTTCCAATCGCCGCCCGGACAGATTTTTAACCCACTACACGAACTCTATAAGGGAAATAGATGCTGCGAAAAGGACTTACAGGATTTCTCGCTGTACCCATCGTCTTTGGATCCATGGCGCTCGCACAACAACCCGCCGCTCCACCGGCGGCCCCGGGCGGTTCCGGGGGGCCGCTTCAGCTCAACAGCATTACACCCCCGAAAAAGATTGAGTTTCCGCCTGTCGATCAGAAGAACTTTACCGCCGCTTCGCCGACCGCAGCCGAGGTGAGCGCCTTTTTGAAGCAGCTCTGGGGGTATGACCCCAACCGTGTCTGGGAAGTGGCGGCCGTCCAGAAGACGAAGGCGCCGAACCTGAGCCGGGTGGTCGTTCTTGTAGCCGAGCAGGGAGTCTCCCGCCAGCCGGGCGAGACGTCCTTTTTTGTCACGCCGGATGGACAACATGCGATCTCCGGCACCGACGTTGTCTACTTTGGGCCGCACCCATTCGCCAACACCCGTAATACTCTGGCCCAACAGGCCAACGGCCCCTACCAGGGATCCAGCAGCAAAAGGCTCATGCTGGTCGAGTTCGCGGACCTGCAATGCCCGCATTGCAAGGAAGCTGCCCCGACCATGAAGCAGGTGGCGACGGATTTCCCCAATGCGCGCATCGTGTTTGAAAACTTTCCGCTGACGAATATTCACCCTGCCGCGGAAAAGGCTGCGGAGTACGGCGTCTGCGTCGCCAAGGAAAAGGGGAATGCCGCCTTCTTCCAGTACCTGCAGGCGGTGTACGACAACCAGGCCTCGTTGATGAATGCTGCCGACGGGACGCTGAAGAACGCTGCGACCAAGGCTGGCGCCGATCCGACGACGGTCGCCACCTGCGTCGCCAGTCCGGCGGCCAAAGCCGCTGTCGATGCCTCCGTCAAGCTGGGGAAAGATGTCGGCGTCAGTCAGACGCCGACCCTGTTCGTCAACGGACGTAACATTCCGATTGGCGGCATCCCCTACGCGACGCTGAAGCAGATCATCACCTACGCCGCAGCACAGGACAACGCGACATCCGTCGCCAGCAAGTAGTCCCGCACCAGGCAGACTGGGAGTGGATGATAAGTCCACCCCCAGTCTTTCTATCTTTAGCGGCCGTCGCGCCGTGTTCAGCGTCCGTGCCGCAGCGCTTGTACGAGCAGCATCGTGCCAATCAGCAACAAGCCGCCGTACACATACCTCACAAACGCCGCGCCCACCATGCGCCGGTTCAAGGCCCGGCCCAGAAAGACGGCGGGGAGCATGGCGGGCAGGGAACAGAGATATTCCCGCGTGACGGTGCGGGTCCACAGGCCAGCACTCCAGAAGCCGATCATGCCCAAAATACTCGCCGGCAGAAAATAGGCGTGTAGTGTCGCGCGGAACTGCTGCGGAGACCAGCGGCGCAGCGAGCCGTAGATCACCAGCGGCGGCCCGTTCATGCCGTAGGCTCCCCCAAACACACCAGCGAAAAAACCCGCCAGCAAGAGCAGCGGGCGGCTGTCACGCTCCAGGTGTCGCGACTTTTTGGATACGAGGGAGTATCCCGCAAACAGTGCAATCAAAATTCCCAGAGCTGCTTTGATGCCTTGTTCGGAGGCACGCGTTAGAAGCAGCAGACCGACAGGAATGCCGAAGACGGTTGCCGCGAGCAGACCGCCCGCACTGCGCAGATGGATATCCTTCCAGTCCTGCAGCACAACGATCGCGGCAATTGAAATGGAGAGCAGAACCGCCAGCGGCGCGGCGACACACACCGGCAGCAGCAGCGCCAGTAGCGGCACGGCGATTAGTGCTTCCCCAAACCCGAAAGCTGAGCGCACCAGTGTTGCAACGAACACGACTGCAAGAACGAACAGAAGCGAAGCGTGAATAGTGCCTCCCCGGAACGACGTGTCTCGTTAGTCTAGCCTTCGTTGAATCGATGCTCACAGCAGGCTGTGTCGGCGGTCACAAACTGCGGCTGGTTTCACGGAACATCAAACCGAGCATCGTAAGATGTAGTGTGTTTGAGCCGCCGTTTGTGCGGTACAGGGAAGGGCATGCCGTATGTCCTCGCCGGACCGGCTCCGTCCCCGCCCGCGCAGCAGTGACCGCAATTCAGTGGAGGCGATCTGTGACCGCAAACTCTCAATCCGCCGCTCCTTTGTCTGCCGAGGAAATGGAACGAATGAACGCCTACTGGCGTGCCTGTAATTACCTGGCCGCCAGCATGTTGTATCTGCGCGCCAACCCACTGCTTCGGGAGCCGCTGAAGCAGGAACACATCAAGCGACGCCTGCTGGGCCACTGGGGCTCGGATCCCGGACAGTCTTTCATCTGGGTGCACCTCAATCGCGTGATCCGCAACGATGACCTGAACATGATCTACATCTCCGGGCCCGGACATGGTGCGCCCGCAACGCTTGCTAACGGATACCTCGAAGGCCACTATTCGGAGATCTATCCCGAATGCAGCACTGATGAAGAAGGCATGCTGCGTCTGTTTCAGCGCTTCTCGTTTCCCGGTGCGCTGGGCAGCCACTGCACGCCGGAGACGCCGGGATCCATTCACGAAGGCGGTGAGCTGGGCTACAGCCTGTCACACGCATTCGGCGCCGCCTTCGATAATCCTGATCTGATCGTGGCCTGCGTCATCGGTGATGGTGAGTCGGAAACAGGACCCCTGGCCACATCGTGGCACTCCAACAAATTTCTGAACCCGAAGCGGGACGGCGCTGTTC
>JAJXUS010000030.1:2769-10718 GCA_021782675.1 Acidobacteriota bacterium | reverse complement strand
TCGGACTACTCGGTGGCGGCGGTGAACGATCAGCTCGCCCGCGAGCAGGAGTTTCTGATGCGCCTGGTGGTCATCGACCCCACCGGCCTGAGCGACCAGGAAAAGCTCAGCCAGCAGATGCTGGAGCGGCGCTTTGAAGAGGACCAGGAGGGCGCGGAGTTTAAAGAGGGGGAGATGCCGATCAACCAGATGGGCGGCATCTATTCGACCTATCCCCAATTGGTGGCGGAGCTGAGCTTCACTTCGGTGAAGGATTACGACGACTGGATTGCGCGCCTGCATGCGATGCCGAACGCCTTTGCGCAGGAGATGGCGAACATGAGCATCGGCATGGACGACCACCGGCTTCCGCCGCGGCTTCTGCTGGAGAAGGCGCTGCAGCAGGTGAGCGTGCTGGCGCACCAGAAGCCGGAAGACTCGCCGCTGGCGCTGCCGCTGAAGAATTTTCCGGCATCGATTCCGGCGGCCGAGCAGCAGCGCATTCGCACCGATATGCTGGATGCCATCGGCACCGAGGTGCTGCCCGCCTATCAGCGCCTGGAGCGGTTCATGCGCGTCAGCTATGTTCCCGCGGGCCGAACGGAGCCGGGCATCTCGGCGTTGCCGGACGGCGCCGCGTACTACAAGTTTCTGATCAAGCGCACGACCGCGAGCGATCTTACCCCGGAGCAGATTCACCAGATCGGCCTCGACGAGGTGAAGAAGGACGAGGCGGCCATGCTGGCAATCGCGCAGAAGCTGGGCTTCAAGGATCTGCCCAGCTTTGAGGCCGGCCTGAAGACCAATCCCAAGCTGCACCCGGCCTCAGCGGAGGCGCTGCTCGATGCCTATCGCGGCTACCTGGAGCCCATGGAAGCCCGGTTGCCGCAGCTCTTCGGCCATTTGCCGAAGGCGAAGTTTGAGGTCGCCGCGGTGCCGGATTATATGGAGAAGAACTCGGCGCCGGCGTACTACGAGCCGGGCGCGCCCGACGGCAGCCGCCCCGGCCGTCTGCGCATCGACACCTACAACGCGACCGCGCGCAACCTCTACGATGTGGAGGCGATCGCCTATCACGAGGGCATTCCCGGTCACCATCTGCAGATTTCGATTGCGCAGGAGATGACTGCGCTGCCGGATTTTCGCCGCAACTACACGGGCGACGCCACCGCATATGTCGAGGGTTGGGCTCTCTATGCCGAGCATCTGGGCAAAGATCTTGGCTTGTACCAGGATCCTTACTCGGATTACGGGAGGCTGGAGAGCGATATGTGGCGCGCAATCCGCCTGGTGGTGGATACCGGCGTGCACTCGCAGCACTGGACGCGGCAGCAGATGGTGGACTACTTCCATCAGCACTCGGCCATCGATGAGACCAGCGTGCAGGCGGAGGTGGATCGCTACATTGCCTGGCCGTCGCAGGCCCTGGCCTACAAAATCGGGCAATTGAAGATTCTGGAGCTGCGCGACAAGGCGCAAAAACAACTGGGCCCGAAGTTCGACCTGCGTGCTTTTCACGATGAGGTGCTGGATGCGGGCCCCCTGCCTCTGGACCTGTTGGATCAGCGCGTAACTGCCTGGATCGATTCGCAGAAGGCCGGGAAGTAGGCTTCCCCCGCGGCGCCTGATATTCTTTTCGCGTCTCTTTTTGGGAGAGTAATTTTCGTGCTGCAGGGTATGCCCGCACACAACGTAAATCAAAGATTGAGGTGGTTCGATGAAGTGGTATTTTTGTCTGGCGGTTTTTCTGTGCGTCGCGGCTTGCGCCCTGCATGCGCAGGTTGTGGATACAACGGTATGCGACGTGTTGAAGAATCCGCACGCGTTCAACGGCAAGATGGTGCGCATCAAGGGAACGGCGCTCGCAAATTTCGATGAGTTCGTGATTCACGATGGGGATTGCGAAAATCAGGTCAACGGCATCTGGCTAGCCTATCCGGATGGTTCAAAGGCCAAGTCAGGACCGCTGGTGATGATGACCATGCAGCCGGCCAAGAACTTTGCCGGCAAGGCGGAAGCAACCACCCGGGCCGCGGTCACGCTGCAGAAGGACAAGGCCTTCAAGCAGTTTGATTCGGCGCTGAACCAGTGGCACAAAACTCCGGCGGGCCTGTGCCTGGGCTGCCAGAAAAATGAAGTGCAGGCCACGCTGGTGGGCCGTCTCGACACCGTGGATAATGCGCTGATCCAGCGCGATGCTTCGGGGAAGATCGTGGATGTGGGCGGTTTCGGCAATGCCAATGCCTACCAGGCTCGCCTGGTGATCCAGTCGGTCAGCGACGTGACCGTGAAGGAAGTGGATTACTCGAAGGTAGATGCGATTGCGAAGGAAGAAAAGACCGGCCCGATGGCGCCGCCGCAGCAAGCTGGGCCGACCTTCTCGGATCCCCTGGGTACGGCGGTGAAGATGGCTGCGGGCATGTCGCCAAGTCCCCTGACCACGCAGATCCAGAAGGACCTCGAGGTCTTTCCGAAGGGCAAGGAGCAGAATGGCGTTACCGTGCTCTACAACGGCATGAATGAGAGCTCCGCGAGCGATGGTTCGCCCAGCGCCAAGGAGTCGCCGGCCGGAGTGATCTTTAATTGCTATATGAATCACGACCGCCTGGACGATACCGGCCAGAGCATCGCCTATTCCTACCTGGGGCAGCAGGTGCAGGACGCACGCGCGCCCCAGCCGGGCAATGAAAATGCGCCGCTGTACATCAAGGACAACAATGCCTGGGCGGTGGCGGCCACCATGGGCGTTTCCACCGGCATGAAGTACATCACCCTGCCGGGCGGCTACATGATGTGGAACTCGAACTGGCCCGATGGCGACAAGATCAACAACATGATGTCGGCATTGAATGACTTCCTCGCCAAGGAAGAGATGCTGTCGAAGTAGCGGAAGCGCATTCAGACCCAACCCGGGCCCATTCTTCCCGCGCGGAAGAATGGGCCTTTCCTTTGGATTCGGTGCGTGTGTGGCGGCCTGAGCGCATGCTATGATCGGGTGTTCCACCACCTTCCGTGACGATGCTGAGCGCACACGAAACCTTGCTGGAAGTCGCCCGTCCGGGGTGTGCCCCGGAGTTTGTCCCCATCTCCGTGCTGCCCTTCCTCATCGGGCGGGGGAGCGAGAGCGGCAACCATCTGCTTTTGGAAGATCCACGGATTTCGCGGCGCTGCGCCGCCATTGTCGACGTCGAGGGCGGCTACCGGCTGGAAGATCGCGGCCACCGCCAGGGCGTCTTTGTGAATGGACGCAGAATCGCGCAGCGGCTGCTGGCCGACGGCGACGTGATCGAGTTTGGCCTCGAAGATAGCTGCCGCATCGTGTTTCACTCCGGGCCGCCGCAGCCTTCGGTGGCAAGCGTGCTCACCCGCATGGAGAAGCTGCCGGGCGTGGAGACCACCGCCGGGGCAGGCGGGTTGAGCAAGCTGAACCTGCTGCTTGAAGCTACATCGCTGCTGCATTCGGCGCTGCCGCTGGACGCTGTGCTGGGCTCCATGCTCGATCACGCGCTGACCATTACCCACGCCGAGCGGGCGCTGCTGCTTGAGGCCGATGCCGATGGCACGCTGAAGGTGCGGCTGGCGCGCGGCAGCGGCGGCACCGAACTGGCGGCCGAGGGCATTACGCCCAGCCAGACGGCGCTGCGCAGCGCCGTGGAGCAGCGCGTGGCGGTTATTACGGACGACCTGAACCTGGCGGGCATGAATCTGCAGAGCGCGCAGAGCGTCGTGATCCAGGGACTGCGCGCTGTGGTGGCGATTCCCTTGTTTGCCGCGCCGCATGCGCGCGCCGATGAGAGCGTGATGCTGCGGCCGGGCCAACTGCTTGGCGCTCTCTACCTCGATACCCGGCGCGCTGCGGCATTTTCAAATCTCGACCGCCAGATTCTGGACGCGCTCAGCGCCCAGGCGGCCAGCATCCTCGACAATGCGCGGCTGCTGGAGCGGGAACGGGAGCAGCGGCGCACGGAGCAGGAACTGTCCATCGCGCGCGAGATTCAGCAGGGACTTACGCCGCAGGGGCTGCGCGACTTTCCTCACCTGGCCGTGGCCGGCGTGCAGCATCCCTGCCACGCCGTCGGCGGCGATTACTTCGACGTGTTTCCCATCAGCGACGAGGCGACCGCGTTCCTGATCGCCGATGTAGCCGGCAAGGGCCTCGGCGCGGCGCTGGTGACCACTCTGTTGAAGGGCGCGATCTCGGGAATGCGCCTGGGCGTAGGGCCGGTGAAGGTCTTTGACCACGTGAACCGATTTCTCTGCGAGCATTCGGCGGTGGGCCGCTATGCCACCATGTTCTTCGGCACCATGAGCGCCACGGGACGGCTGGAGTTTCTGCATGCCGGCCATCCCTCGCCGCTGCTCATCCGCAAGGGCCAGGTGAGCGATCTGTATCTCGACGGCTCGCTGCCGATCGGGCTGCTCGAAGGCGCGGAGTTCACGGCCTCTGAAGCGCTACTGGAGCATGGCGATACGCTGGTGCTCTTCACCGATGGCATTGTGGAAGCAGAGAACGAGCAGCGGGAGCTGTTCGGTTTTGAACGCTTGCGCGAGGTCACGGCGGCCCATGCCCGCGAACCCATGGAGAGCCTGCAAAAGGCGATTCTGGGCGCGGTGACGGAGTTTGCGCGCGGCGCCGGCCAGTCCGATGACATCACCCTGCTGATCGTGCAATATCGCCGGCCGGCCACGGCTTGAGCCCGGGCTGCGCACGCGGCCGGTCAGCCGCCGAATCCTTGCAGATTTCTTAGGGCTTGCATGAAAGAATCGGTGCGTGAGCGAACCCACGGCAGACACAGGTCTCCGCGCCGGAGAAACGCTGGATCACTTCCGGCTGGACGCGGAAGTCGCGCGCAGCGGAATGGCGACGCTGTTCCGCGCGACGGACCTGCGCAACGGCCAAACTGTGGCGGTCAAGGTTCCTCATGCGGAGATGCAGGACGATCCGGTGCTCATCGAGCGCTTCCGCCGCGAGCTGGAGATCGGTCAGGAGCTGGATCATCCCGGGGTGGTGAAGACCATCGCAGTGGAAGCCCCCAGCCGGCCCTACATGGTTCTGGAATGGGTAGAAGGGCGCTTGCTGCGCTCGCTGCTGAACGAACAGCAGAGGCTGCCCGTTCACCAGGCGGTGGCGCTTACGCTGTGTATCTGCGACGCGCTTGACACCATGCACAAGCACGGCGTGGTGCATCGCGACCTGAAGCCGGAGAACGTGATGGTGGGCGGCGACGGGCGAATCAAGATCATCGACTTCGGCATCGCCATGAAGGAAGCGGCGCGGCGCATTACCCATGTGGGCGTGTCGCCGCTGATGGGCACTCCGGACTACATTGCGCCGGAACAGGTGAAGGGTGAGCGCGCAGACCAGCGCAGCGACATCTACTCCGTGGGAGCGATGCTCTACGAGATGCTGACCGGGCGGCCGCCCTTCATTGGGCCCAATCCTCTGGCGGTCATGAACGAACGGCTGCTGCGCGATCCCGATCCCCCGCGCGCGCTGAATAAAGAAATTTCGCCGCAGCTTGAAGAGATCCTGCGCCGCGCCCTGGAGCGCGATCCGCGCCATCGCTACGCCACGGCCGCGGAGATGGCATGGGAGCTGGAGCATCCCGAACTGGTGGGCGTGGAAGCAGACGAGCGGCGGCTGGCGGCGCGCGGACGGATGGCATTTAACCGGCGCAAGCTGCTGCTTTATGCAGGCCTGGCGCTGGTGCCGATCGCGCTGTTTGTGATCATGCTTTTGCTGGCGCGGCGGTAACGGGTTTCTCCGATGCTTTGACGAGAGAGCGGCGCGTGGGGGGCGGGAGACCCCCACGACAGCCGGTCAGGAGACCGGCGCTACGGATCGCGGGCGCTGCAGATTGCCGGCGTTACGGATCGCGCTCGAAAAGAGCTACCGGTAGGATTCGTCGCGGTGAATGACGAACTCGGGGTAGGCTCCGCCGCCCAGCTCGTGCAGGTCCATGCCGATGCGCTCGCCATCGGGATCGACACGAAGGGGAGCAATCCGGTTCAACAGAGCGAAGAGAAGATAGGCCAGCGGCAGTGCGATGCCGAGCAGGGCAGCGATGCCGACGAGTTGCGCGATCAACTGTCCCGCCTGCGATGCGAAGAGACCAGCGGCGAGAAGGCCCCACAATCCTGAAACCCCATGCACGGTGATGGCGCCGGTGGGGTCGTCGATAGACAGCGCAAGCTCCAGCACCTCCACCAGCAGCGGCGTGAGGATGCCGGCGACGATGCCGATGAAGAGTGAAGCTCCGGGAGCGACCACGGCCGCGCAGGCGCTCGAAGCCACCAGGCCGGCCAGCCAGCCGTTGGCGCAGAGGCTGGCGTCGGGTTTGCCAAAGCGGATGCGCGTCACGGTGAAGGTGGCGGCCAGCGCGCCGGTGGCGGCCAGCAGGGTTCCGATCGCTGCCGTGGGAAGCGCGGTGAGGGGAAGATGCAGCCACAGCAGCGCGCCGGCGGCGTTCCACGCCAGCCAGCCCACTAAAGCTACGAAGCAGCCGAAGAGCACATAGGATGCGTTGTGGCCGGGCATGGCGGTGGAGAGACCCTCTTTGGGAAACTTGCCGCGGCGCGGGCCGGCGATCCAGACCACGGCCAGCGCGCTGAGTCCGCCGAGCACGTGGATGGTCGCCGCCCCGCCCGGGTCAAGAAAGCCCGCGCCGAGGCCGAAGTTCACGCCCAGTTGGCTCAGCCAGCCGCCATTCCAGATCCAGTGCGCGAAGAGCGGAAACACCAAGGCAGCCATCACCGCGGCCACCGCGCAGCCGCCCCGCAACCGCAGGCGGTCGGCGCCGGAGCCCCAGGGGAGAATGGCGGCGAAGGCCACGGAGAGGAACTGGAAGAGCAGCGCGAGCTGCATGGCAGCCGGGGCCGCGGCGAATCCCGAAAGCGGCCACGTGCCGAATCCGAGCCAGTGCCAGGCCTTTCCGCCCGCGTGCACCGCGGCTCCGCTGCCACCCAGAACGCCGGCCAGCGAGGCTCCTACAGCCGCAAACGCGATCCATGCCACTGCGGAGACGGCGAGATTGCCCAGCAGCGCCTGGGCGGCCGAACGCGAGCGCCCCAGCCCTGCATTGATGAGCGCCACGCCGGCGATGGCCAGAGGCGCAACGAGAAGCAGAACAAATGCGAGCGCAAAGACCGTCTCGGCGGAGCCGGCGGTGTTCATGGGCGAGCCTCACCGCGACGCATCATGTGGCCGCGTATGGCCACGCCCAGGCCCAGGGCTTCCACCGCTACGCCGCAGACAACAAATGCAGCGCGCGGAACGGCGCCCGGAAAGAGCACCAGGGCCGCAAGCGTGAGAAAGAATCCGGCCGGCATTACGAGCAGTCCAGCGTATTTCATGGGCCTTCAGATTCCCGGGAGATGCGTTCTCAGGGATTCTAAATGAAGCCCTCGTGAGGATTGCGTAAGTTTCTGCGGGGGGCGATGAATTCCGCTGCCAGAAGTTGCCGCTCGGCGCCGCGCCTTTCTACGGCAGAGTGCAAGCGCCGAGCGGCATGGCTGCTACGCTTTGAAATCCGCGGCGCTGTAAGCCTCCGGTTTCCACGAGGGGATGGACCAATCGGCGGGAACGGAGCCCACCTTCACCGGAGCGCCATTGCGTTCGGAGTTCGAATAGAAGGCAGTCTGCAGGCACTGAAACTTCTTGCGAATCACATCCAGCGGCTGATACAGGGTGCGTTTTTCAAAGGTCTTTTGAATATCCATCAACTGCGGAAAGAAGCGCGTGATGGCGTCGGAGTGGGCGGGAATCACCGACGAAACATTGAACTGTTTGCAGATTACATTGAACGAGAAGAGATCGGTTCCCGCTCCCTGCATGGAAAGAACGAAAGGCTTGCGCGCGTCGGTCGCCGGAGTGGCGCCCGCACGCCGCGGCCTGTGGTCGGCCCGGATCTCGGCTGAGCAGATGCTCGAACCAGATCCGGATGTCCGAGTGCTGGCTTCGGACGATCCGC
>JAJXUS010000030.1:0-2759 GCA_021782675.1 Acidobacteriota bacterium | reverse complement strand
GTCGGTCGCCGGATAGTAATAGTCGCAGCTCAAATATCCCGTCTTGCGGATATCGTCGGTCCTCATGCTGATCGAATCCACGTCGTAGCCGAGGATCTTCATCATCAGGTAGGGAATGTGGAAGTGGGGCACATCGGGAATCTCCGCGGTTGCAAAAGCTCCCATGACCGCGCCGGCGCTTTGCATCTGCAGGGCGGCGGTATGTCCCTGGTCGTTGTGCTCAAAGGGCACCGTCGCCATCAACGGCGTGTTGTGCTTTGCCGCCAGGTCGAGCATCGCGTCCAGGTGCACGAGATTGTCCGACCAGTGCCGCTGCAGGAAACAGGGCACCCCGGCCTCGATGTAGGGCCGCAGCAGCAGGTGCTGCCAGGGCGCGAGAACCAGATCGCCGACCAGAACGGCGTCCACTTTGCCCAGCATTGCGTCGGAACGATCGACTGCCTCGCAACCCCACTTATCGGCAAATTCGCGCGCCATCTGCGTATTTTTGTCCCAGACATACGCGGGCCGCATGCGCAGCAGGCTGGTCTCCTCGTACTTTCCGTTGGGGCACAGGGTGTTGGCCCAAATCTGCCAGAACGAGTAATCCAGGCCGAGGGCTCCCACCTTCATGACTGGAATGGAATCGGACGGCGCAGTGGCGGCAAAGCCGGCCGCCGGGAGTCCGGCCATCGCGCCCGCCCCCGCCAACTTGAGAAAGTCACGCCTGCCGGACTTCAAGATATTCGACATATCATTCTCCTCTTTCTATCTAGGGTCTGTTCCCACTCCCTCGTGCCTTGACCTCGCCGATTCTATCCCCGCGCTGCCGGGAAGGGGAATGCCCATGGCGAATCCGCGCAGATTGCGTGCAGATTTTCTTCACGGCGCTCTTACGAATTCACAACGAAGTCCCACCTAGAATGAGCTTGAGCCAGAGAGCGGCCGAGGAAGTTCAGGCGCGCCCTGGCAATTTCACGATCTGGGGCAAGGGATGAATTCAGTTCGAACGGTGCTGGAACGGCTGACGGCCAACCCCTGGGGTGCGCTTGCGGTTCTGGCCCTGGCTGCGTTTCTTGAGGCGGGAGGCGATTCGTTCTTTCAGCAGGGGGTTTATCGCTCCACCGGCGGCCGCCGCATGCTGGAGCTGGTATGCGGCGCGGTGATGCTGGTGAGCTACGGGGCCGTGGTGAACACGCCGCGTTGGGATTTCGGCCGCCTGCTGGGAATCTACGTGGTGTTCTTCTTTCTGTTCGCGCAGGGGATCAACCGGGTGCGGTTCGGGCAGTCGCCCTCCCTGCCGGTGTGGATGGGAGGCGCCCTGATCGTCGCAGGAGGTGCGGTGATGGCATTTTGGAGGACGGCCTAGCCGGGCGGCGGGCCCTGCGGCGCGCCGCAAGAGAAGCCATACCGGCGGGCACCGCGGCCATAAGAAAAAAAGTGAGCGGCGTCCCATCGCGCGGAACGGATGTGATGCCAAGCTTTACCTCGGCGTGCTAATTTAAAGGGCGAATGATTTCATTCTCTGGGACAGGTCGTGCCAGGGAAGCGCTTGTCAATTCCTCAAAACCAGACTTATCACAATTCTTTTTGTTTTCAGTGGTTTAAGAACCTCTTTTTGCACTCATTTTTTTGCACGTTCTGTGATCTACGCCTTTGCGGAGTCGCGTCCGGCTGTTATATTGAATTTGCTGGCTTCCCGCCGCTCCGTTGTTTTTTACCCAAGAGAGATTTTTGTACATAACCTATGTGACCGCCGGCACAGCGGGCGCATTTAGACGCGAAAATCAAGCAGGGAAAACATGCCGCAAATTTTCGACCGCAGCTCCAATGCACTGGCTCGCATGAGCCTGGTGTTGACGGGGTTGATTGTGATTGCCCTGGGAGTCACGCTGGACCAACTGCAACGTTCGCCGTGGGTGACCCGGCAAGGTCAGCGCGCCGAACAGCCGGTCCCTTTCAGCCATAAGCATCACGTGCAGGGCCTGGGCCTGCAATGCCAGTACTGCCACACCACGGTGGAGAAGTCCAGCTACGCCGGCATTCCTCCCACCCGGACCTGCATGAACTGCCATGCGCAGATCTGGACCAATGCCCAGTTGCTCGAGCCGGTTCGCCAGAGCTGGGCTACCGGACAGTCGATCCCCTGGATCAAGGTTCACGATCTGCCCGACTTCGTCTATTTCAACCATTCCATTCACGTCAACAAGGGTATTGGATGCGAAACGTGCCACGGGCGCGTGGATGAAATGCCGTTGATGTATGCGCAGAACACGCTGCAGATGGAATGGTGCCTGGACTGCCATCGCAACCCGGCCAAGAATCTGCGTCCCACCAGCCAGATTTACAACATGGCCTGGAAGTCGCCCACTGAGGATCAGCCGGTATGGTGCGCGGCTACCGACGCCAAGACCGGCGTGCCCACGGCGCAGAGTGTGGATTGCGTCACCAGGGATCCCGGTTCCGCCGGCGCCAGCCCCGAGATGGCTCTTCTGCAGACAGCGGCAACGCCGGCGAATGCCAGCGCGCCGGCCGGCGATGTGGCTCCTGCCGCGGTTCCGGCGGTTCTGCACTATCGCAAGTTCACCAGCCAGGATCAACTGGGTCATTTCCTGCTCGACCACTACAAGATTCGCAATTCGCGTGACCTGATGAGCTGCGAGGTATGTCACCGATGAGCGGAGACGGAAATCACGTGACCACCAACCCGGTGGGAGACGCGAAGGGGATCACCGTGAAGGAACAGAATCAGGCCGCGGCATCCGAGCCGATGACGCTGG
>JAJXUS010000029.1 GCA_021782675.1 Acidobacteriota bacterium | reverse complement strand
TCCGATCTCGAAGGCGTACTCGCCCGCGCATCCCTCGCCGACGGGAAAATCCTCGCCAACTATCAGGACGTAGCCGTCAGCCGTCTCAGCCTCTACAGCACCTCCGGCAAGCTCCTTCAGGCCTTGCCCCTGCCCACGCTTGGCGCAGTCAACGACATCTCTGACCGCAACGACTCGCCCTCCGTTTACTACACGTTCACCTCATTCCTTTACCCCAAAATCGTCTACCACTACAACGCAGCCACCGGAAAAACTTCTGTTACCTTCAAGCCGAAAGTCGACTTCGACCCCTCCCAATACGTCACCCGGCAGGTCTTCTACAAATCCAAGGACGGCACCACTGTACCCATGTTCATCACCGCTAAAAAAGGCATCAAGATGGATGGCTCCCACCCCACCATCATGTATGCGTACGGCGGCTTTGACATCACCATCACTCCGCGCTTCAGCCCTACTATCCCCATGTGGCTCGAACTCGGCGGCGTCTACGCCGTCCCCAACCTCCGCGGTGGCGGAACCTACGGAGAAAAATGGCACCACGCTGGCATGCTCGACAAAAAGCAAAACGTCTTTGACGACTTCGCATGGGCCGCCAAATACCTCTACAAGCGGGGCTACACCTCGCCCGGACGACTCGCCATCCAGGGCTATTCCAACGGCGGCCTGCTCACCGGAGCCTCCATCACTGAGCACCCACAACTCTTCGGCGCAGCGTACATCGGCCACGGTGTCCTTGACATGCTCCGCTACCAGGACTTCTCCGGCGGCTCCTTTTGGATTCCCGAATACGGGAGCGCCAGCAACCAGCAGGCCTTTCAGTGGCTCATCCGGTACTCACCCCTGCACAACATCCACAAGGGAGTCTGCTACCCGCCCACCTACATCACTACTTCCTGGGATGACGATCGCGTCGTCCCCAGCCACGAGTTCAAATTCGCCGCCAAAATCCAGCAGGCCCAGGGCTGCTCGAACCCCATCCTGCTCCGCACCACTGGCAGCACCAGCCACATCTACATGCCAACGGACAAAAAAATTCAGCAGGACGCTGACATCTGGTCCTTCGAAGCCTGGAACATCGGCGTCAGGAAAGCCCCCAACGACCGCTGACCTATCATCCAAGCCGACGCAATCTTTCGGGTCCGCTGCTCATCGCAGTCGTTTTGCGGTGAGCAGGCCGGGGAATCACCCCGCCCCTGCATCACAGTGCGCATTCTGACGGGACAGCTCTCATGCTTCTGCTTTTAGCAAGGGGCGTGTTCCGGGTCGAAGAAAGCTCTTACATCTTCCATTTTCTGCGTGATGCGGTACGGTGGCAGGCTTTCGACAAACACGCGTCCGTAGCGCTGCCGCTGCAGCCGGGGATCCAGCAGCACCAGCACACCGCGGTCCGTCAGCGACCGGATCAGGCGCCCAAAACCCTGCTTCAGCGCGATGACCGCACCCGGTACCTGATACTCCGCAAAAGCATTGCCGCCTTCCTCCTCAATCGCCTTCATCCGCGCCGCCACTACCGGGTCGCTGGGCACGGCAAACGGCAGGCGATCAATAATGACGCAGCTAAGTTGCTCGCCCTGCACGTCCACACCCTGCCAAAAGGAGGATGTGCCCAGCAGCACCGCGTTCGGCGTCATGCGGAACTCATCGAGCAGCGCCCGCCGTGGCGCGGTGCCCTGCAGCAGCAGCGGAAACGGCAGCCGCGCAATCAGCGCCTCGTGCACCTGCCGCATCTGGCTGTAGCTGGTAAACAGGCAAAAGGCTCGGCCCTGGCTCGCATCCAGCACTGCACAAATCTCATCGACTGCCGCGCGTGTAAATCCTGCGTCACGCGGGTCCGGCATTGTGGGCGGCAGGTACAGCAGCGCCTGCTCGCCATAGCGGAAGTGCGAGGGCACCACCAGCTCCCGCGACGACTGAAGCCCGATGCGCCGCCGCATATGCTCAAAGTTTCCCTGCACCGTCAGCGTGGCGGACGTGAGAATGGCCGACGGAAACGACTCGAACAAGTCTTCTTTCAATAAAGACGCCACATCGATCGGCGTCGCCTGCAACCACGTGGAACCACTCCCGGCGTGCAGCCCGCGCCCCGCGCGCCGCTCAATCCAGAACACGTATCCGGGCTGCACCGACTCCAGCAGAAACTCAAGCTGACCCCGCATCTCCGCCGTGCGCTTCTTCAGACCTACCGCCTCGTCCACGCCGCGCAGCCGCTCCAGCTCACCTGTAAGGCGGTCCAGCGCGTTGAGCAGCGATAGATACAAGTCGCCCGAGTGCTCCAGAAACTCCGCCCGGCCGTGGAACGGGATGCGCCCCTCCGCACCCTGCGGCTGCGGCAGCCCGCCAAAAAACATCCGCGCCCGCTCCCGCAGCATCTGCGCAGCGGTAATAAGCCCCGCCGACAAGGATTGCTTCGCCCGCAGCAGCATCTCCACATCGCGCGCCAGCTCCTCAAACCGGATGCTGCTCAGCGACAGGCCAAAGTAGGACGACGCCACCTCTTCCAGCTCATGCGCCTCGTCGAAGATCACCGCGGCCGCCTCCGGCAGCACGCCTGCATCCGGCGCGTTGCGGGCCGACTGCCGCACGGCCATGTCCGCAAAGAACAGGTGGTGATTCACGATGACAATGTCGCTTTCGAGCGCCTTCCGCCGCATCAGCGTGATGAAGCACCGCTCATAGTTCGGGCAGGACGAGCCCAGACACGCCTCACTGCGGGCATCCAACCGGCTCCACAGCGGACTGTTCTCCGGCAGAGAATTCAGCTCGCTGCGATCGCCGTTCTCCGTCGTCTGCTCCCATGCTTCGATGGCCTGATACTGGCTCACCATCTCCATGCCCTGCAAAATTGGCTGGTCCCGCAGCGCATAGAGCTTGTGCCGGCACAGGTAGTTGCTGCGGCCCTTCATGTACGTCACGTTCAGTGGGCCCAGCAGCGACTCCAGGAATGGAATGTCCTTGAAGAAAATCTGCTCCTGCAGGTTGCGCGTGCCCGTGGAAACAATCACGCGCTGACCCAGCCTAAGCGCCGGTAACAGGTACGCAAGCGTCTTGCCGGTGCCCGTGCCCGCCTCAACAATCAGGTGGCGCTTCTCCTGCAGCGCGCGCTCCACCGCCCGCGCCATCTCCAGCTGCCCCGGTCGATACTCATACGGCAGGCCGGAACGCGAGAGCAGTCCGCCAGGAGCGAAGAACTCCTCCAGCCGGGGAACGCGGGCGGATGCGGGCTTTTCTTCAGTCAGTGGAGACATGGGGAGATGGCCTGAGGCGACGGATAACAGGCCTGCTTCCTATAATAGGGAAGCGCTGCCCGCTTGCCCGCATAATGCCCAACAATTCCTCCCGATCCCGGAAGCCCCGTAAAAACTCCGCTGCCCGCACGCGCCGGACCACCGCAGCGCCCAGCGACTCGCTGCCGCTGATCGCCATTGCCGGCCGCCCCAACGTAGGTAAATCCACGCTCTTTAACCGGCTGACGCGCACCCGTCGCGCCATGGTCGGCGATGAGCCGGGCATTACGCGCGACCGGCTGTACGGCGACGTGCGCTGGGCCGGCCGCGAAGCGCGGCTGGTGGATACCGGCGGCATCGTGCCCTCCGACACCGAGTTGATTCCAGGAGAAATCTTCCGCCAGGCACGGACAGCGTTCGACACTGCCGCGGTCATCGTGATGGTCGTCGACGGACGTGCGGAACTGGCCGCACCCGATCTGGAGCTGGCGCAGTTTCTGCGCCGGCTGGGCAAGCCGGTCGTGCTCGCCATCAACAAGATGGAAGCAGGCTTTCGTGATGCGGCCCCAGATGAATACCGGCGCCTTGGCTTCTCCACGATTCAGCCCATCTCTGCAGAGCACGGCACCGGCATCGGCGAACTGCTGGATACTGTCTTCGGACTGCTGGGGCCGGAGCCTGAAGAATCCGAAGAGGAAGCCGCGGCGGCGAACGAAGACGAAGAAGAGACCGCAGCGGAGACCAAACCGGAGCGGGAGATTCGCGTGGCCATCATTGGCCGCCCGAACGTGGGCAAAAGCACACTGCTGAACGCCCTGACCGGCACCGGCCGCGCCATCGTTTCGCCCATTGCCGGTACTACACGCGATGCGGTGGATGAGCGTGTCGTGCGCGGCGGCCATGCCTTCCGCTTTATCGATACGGCCGGCATCCGCCGCAAAGGCAAGACGGAAGCGATGGCGGAGAAGCTCTCCGTCGTGATGGCCCGCAAACACCTTGAAGCTGCGGACGTTTCTCTGCTCGTCATCGACGCGTCTGCCGGCGTCGTCGCTTCCGACGCCACCATCGGTGGCTACGCGCACGAGAGCGGACGGTCCGTCATCATCGTGGTCAACAAGTGGGACCTCGTGACGGAAGCTCGTACCGACGGCAAGCCGCCCGCCGACAAAAAGGTTTTCGAGCAGCAGGTTCGCCGCGCGCTCAAGTTTCTCGATTACGCGCCGGTCGTGTTTGTCTCTGCGGCCAGCAACAGGAACGTCGGCCAGGTCTTCGCCACCGTCGTACGTGTATCGGCGGAGCGCGAAAAGCGCGTCACCACGGGCCAGATGAATCGCTTCCTGGCGCGCGTGGATTTTGAACGCGCCCCCGTGCCGATGGCCAAACGTGTCCGCATCCTCTACATGACGCAGGCATCGGTCGCGCCGCCGACGTTTGTGCTCTTCACCGACCGCAACGTCAAGCTGCACTTCTCGTACGAACGCTTTCTGGAAAATCAGGTGCGCGCCGCATTTGGTTTTGAAGGGTCGCCGATTTACTTCAAGGTGCGGCCGCGAAAGCCCGAGCGGTAGGCTGGCCGCTGCTCCACGCGTCAAACGCCGCCAGCGCCCGCTCACACTGCATCTGGTGGCGGAGCCGCTTGTCACGCACGCGCTTCCGCTCCGCTTCATCGAGCGGCTGCAGCAGATCAAACGTAATATTTGCCGGCTGGAAGTTTTTGCTGTCTGCCTGCGTAATGTAATGCACCAGCGAGCCCAGCGCAGTTTCGCGCGGCACAGGCGCAGGCGTCTCCCCATGGGCAAGCTGTGCGGCATACATACCCGCCAGCATGCCGGTGGCAATGGACTCCGTGTAGCCCTCGACGCCGGAGATCTGCCCGGCAAACAGCAGTGCCGGATGAGCGCGCAGTTGCAGCGTCGCATTCAGCAGCGCGGGCGCGTTGATGTACGTATTGCGGTGGATCTGCCCGTAGCGCAAAAATTTCGCATTCTCCAGACCCGGAATCAGCCGCAGTACGCGCGCCTGCTCGCCATACTTCAGGTGATTTTGAAAGCCGACCAGGTTGTAGGAGTCGGCGCGAAGATTCTCCGAACGAAGTTGCACCACAGCCCACGGCGTTTTTCCAGTGCGCGGATCGCGCAGCCCTACCGGCTTCATCGGCCCAAACCGCAGCGTGTCCCGGCCGCGCCGCGCCAGTTCTTCAATCGGCAAGCAGCTTTCAAAGTAGCGCAGCTTCTCCCACTCCTTTTCGCCGGCCCGTTCCGCGCTCACCAGCGCGTCATAAAAGCGGTTGTACTCTTCCGGCGTCATCGGGCAATTGATATAGTCGGCCGTCCCCTTGTCCCACCGTGCGGCAAAATACACGCGATCCATGTCAATGGAGTCCGCTTCGACAATCGGACTGATCGAGTCATAAAACGCCAGATGCCCGCTGCCGGTCAGTTGCGAAATGGCCTCCGACAATGCAGGCGAGGTCAGCGGCCCCGTCGCCACAATCGTCAGAGGATCATCCGGAGCCAGCGCCGTAATCTCTTCGCGATGCACGGTAATTCCCGGCGCCGCTGCAATTGCTTCAGCCACGCGGCGCGAAAACTCCGTGCGATCTACCGCCAGCGCATGGCCCGCCGGCACGGCGCTGGCATCCGCCGCCTGCAGCAGCCGCGATCCCGCGCGCCGCATCTCCTGCTTCAGCAGCCATGGTGCGCTGAACTCACTCTCCGACTTCAGGCTGTTGGAGCACACCAGCTCGGCAAAATCAGCCGTCTGATGCGCCTCCGTGGAGCGCACCGGGCGCATCTCGTACAGGTCCACCGCGCATCCGCGCTGCGCAGCCTGCAGCGCCGCCTCCGGCCCGGCAAGCCCGGCTCCTAAAACTCGAATGCGTGGCTGTTGCAATGCGTTCATAAGCAGCGTCCTGAATGTATGGTAAAGGCTGACGAACGTTCCTCTGCCCGTTGATGATGCCGCTCTATAGCTTCGGACTTTTTTTGGCGCTGCTGCTGTCCGCTCCCTGGTGGCTGGTCCGCATGGCGCGCGGCCGCTATCGTGCCGGGCTGCCCCAGCGTCTGGGCCGCACACCGCAAAGCTTACTGGCGTACACGCACGGCCACCCAACATTGTGGCTGCACGCCGTCTCGGTTGGAGAGCTGATCGCCGCCACGCCGCTGATTGAGCGGCTGGAAGCCGCTGATGCTGGAACCCCCGTTGTAATTTCATCGACGACGGACACCGGCCATCAGCTAGCGAGGCAACGCTTCCCCGCGCCATTGCCGGATGCATCCCGCGTCTTCTACTGGCCGCTGGACTTTGCCTTCGCCGTCCGTCGCGTGCTGTCGCGGGTCCAACCGCGCGCGCTCGTTCTGATGGAGAGCGAGCTGTGGCCGCGCATGATCGTGGAGGCCCATCGCCGCCGCATTCCCATCATCGTCGTCAATGCCCGCATCTCCGACCGTTCGCTACCGCGCTACCGTGTGCTGCGCTGGCTCTGGCGTCCGCTGCTGCGGCGCGTCACGCTCATCCTTGCGCAAAGCGAACAGGACGCCGAGCGTTTCCGCGCTATCGGCGCACCCGAAGCTGCCGTCCGCGTCACCGGCAATCTTAAGTTTGACCTCCACGCCAACGCCGACACGCCTCTGGTCCTCTCGCTACGCGAGCATCTTCCGCCCGGCGCTCAGGTCTGCGTGGCCGGCAGCACGCTCGCCGGAGAAGAAGCGGCAGTCCTCGGCGCCTTTCAGCAACTCGTCACCCAGGGTCTGCCGCTGGTGCTCATTCTTGCTCCACGCCATCCGCAGCGCTTCGATGAAGTGCGCGATATTCTTACCGTCAGCGGCCTTCCGTGGACCGCGCGCACACAGTGGAGCGAGCGGCCCTCAGCCCTCACTTCCGGCAGCATCTTCCTGCTGGACTCTATCGGCGAACTCGCGTCGGTCTACTCCCTGGCGTCTGTGGCCTTCATCGGAGGCAGCCTCGTCGATCGCGGTGGCCACAATCCACTGGAGGCTGCGCAGTTTGGCGTTCCACTTGTCACTGGGCCGTTCATGCAGAACTTCCACGCGATTCACGCGGAGCTGCTGGCAGAGCAGGCCACCCTCGTTGCTGAGACCCAAACGTTCGCCGCGACCCTGCGGCGGCTTTTGACGGACGGCAGCGCGCAGACAATGGGCGAGCGGGCGCGCAATGTATTCGCGCGCAACGCAGGAGCTACCGAACGATGCGCCCAGGCCATTCAGGAAGTTCTCCGCGCCGCGCAGCCTAGGAGCCAGCCATGAACGTCACGCAGCCCTTCGCTGCCCTTTTGCGCGCCGCAGAGCTGCCCTATCGCACGGCAGCCTCGCTGAAAAACGCTGCGTATGACCGCGGCTGGCGTCATCCGCGCCGCCTGCAGTGGCCCGTCCTCAGCGTCGGCAATCTCTCCACCGGCGGCACCGGCAAAACGCCCTTCGTTCTGCTGCTGGCGCAGTTGCTCACGCAAGCCGGTTGGCAGCCGGATGTCCTTACCCGTGGCTACGGCCGCCGCAGCCACGAGCTTCTGCGTGTCACCTTCGATCCTGACGATGCCGATCCCGCCGCGCGTTTTGGCGATGAACCACTCCTGCTGGCGCATCGCGGCCTGCCCGTCTTCGTCGGTGCAGACCGCCGGGCTGCCGGCCGGCTTGCCGAGCAGTCCCATGTGTCACGCGGGATCCATATTCTCGACGACGGCTTTCAGCATCGCCGCCTGGCACGCACCGCCGATATCGTTCTGCTGCAGGCACAAGATTTCCGTGATCGTGTCCTGCCCGCCGGAAATCTGCGCGAGCCGCTCTCCAGCCTGCGCCGCGCCGATATCTGCGTGCTCGCCGCGGAAGAGGCCGCGTATCTCGAGCGGGCGCTGGATTGCATGCAGAGTAGCGATCCTCGCCGCGTATGGACCGTCCAGCGGCAAACGACGGTCCCACGCGAAGCGCAAAATGTACCTTCGATCGTCTTCTGCGGAATCGGCAAAGCCGAGCATTTTTTCCCCAGCGTGCCGCGTGCTGGAGCCACGCCTGCTGCCACGCTGCGCTGGCCGGACCATCATCGCTTCACTACCGCCGACATTCGTCATCTGCAGTCGGAGGCCGCCCGCCGCCACGCCAGAAGTTTCCTCACCACGGAGAAAGACTGGTGGCGGCTAACATCCACACAGCGCGCGGCGCTCGAAGCCACTGCGCCTCTGCGCATCGCATCGCTCAGCGTGACGTTGCTCGATCCGCCCGGCGCGCTGGATGATCTGCTGCGTCGCCCGACACAGCCTCTGGGTATAGTTTGAATCAATCGCGTTGCGTGCGATGATAGGGCTTGTCAAACCGTGCAGCCTTTGCGAATTCTCATCGTACGTCTTGGCGCGATGGGTGACGTGCTCCACGCACTGCCCGCCGTCTCCGCCTTGCGCGCCACATTGCCCGGCTGCCAAATCGGCTGGGCTATTGAGCCGCAGTGGACCGCTCTGCTGCGCGCCAACTCTGCCGCCGCGGACACACCGCGCGGCCCGTTGATGCCCGTCATCGACCGCCTGCACATCGTGCCCGCCAAGCGATGGGCGCGGCGTCCGCTTGCTTTTGAGACGTTGCGCAGCATTCGCGCCGTGCGGCGGGAACTGCGCGGTCAGCATTACGACCTCGCGATTGATCTGCAAGGTGCCATCCGTTCCGCGTGGATCGGCCGCATGGCGCACACTCCACGGCTGGTTGGGGAGCAGTCCCCGCGCGAACCGCTGGCCCGCTCGCTGTTCAGCGAACGCGTCGCCACCACCGGCGTCCATGTCATCGAGCAGGCGCGCGAGGTGGTCGAACAGGCGCTCCAGAAGACACGCGGCGCACTGCCGGACTGCGCGCCCGATCTGCCGTGCGATCCTGCCGCGGAGCAGTGGGTGAATGCGTGGCTGACAGAGCGTGGCATTCGCCAATTCGTCCTGATGAATCCCGGCGCCGGCTGGGGCGCAAAATGCTGGCCCATCGACCGCTATGCAGAGGTCGCGCAACAGATTGTCGCAGCGGGACGGACGGTCGTAGTCAACGCCGGCCCCAAAGAAGCGCCACTGGCGGAAACGCTCTGCCGGCACGCCGGCCCGCGCACCTTCGTTATGTCCGGCTCGCTGGATGCGCTCATCGCAAGCACCCGCCGCGCCGCGCTCTTCATCGGCGGTGACACTGGCCCGCTGCATCTTGCGGCGGCCCTGCGCATCCCGGTCGTTGGCATTTATGGTCCCACGGACCCCGCGCGCAACGGCCCCTGGGGCACCCGCGCCACCGTCCTGCGGCATCCGCAAAGCCGCCGCGACCATTCCCGGCGCAGCCAGCCGGAGGCGGGACTGCTGACCATCACGCCGGCCACCGTCGTTGCCGCAGCCACGTCATTGCTTGCGGCAAAAGCCCAGGAGACGCGATGACCATACCCGCGCCCAACTCAACCCTCGCACGATGGAAGTTGCTCTCCCGCCGCATCCGCGTCCCGGCAGGCTTTGCTTTTGTACTCGTCTATGCGTGGCTGGCGGCGCCAACGGCGCGCTCCATCGCGTGGAGCCTGCTGCTGGTAGTCCCCGGACTTCTGCTGCGCGCCTGGGCCTCGGGCCACGTGCGCAAAAACGCCGCGCTCGCCACCTCCGGCCCCTACGCGTTCACGCGCAACCCGCTCTACCTCGGCTCCATGCTCATTGCGTATGGCTTCGCCGCCGCCTCACGCAGCCTGTGGGTCGTCGGGCTGCTCACGGTTCTGTTCTTGCTCATCTACTGGCCCGTCATTTTGTCCGAAGAGGAGTTTCTGCGCGGCCATTTTCCTCAATTTGCCGAATACACGCGGCGTGTGCCGCGCCTGGTTCCACGCATCTCATCGTCTGCAGGCCATGCCCGCGGAGAGTTTTCTTTTGCCCTCTACCGCCAGCATCGCGAGTACAATTCGCTTCTAGGCTCAATATTTCTGTATGCGGCCCTGGCCGTGATACTGGTTCTTCGCCGGTAACAACGCGCTCCGCCGGTGTGCGAGAACTTTTATGGAGTACCACTTGCGGAAATCCCCGTCCTCAATTTTTCTACTGGCACTGGCCGCCGCGTATCTGGCGCCTGCATCTTTAGCACGGACTCCGGCGATGCCACCGCCAAACCCCGCCTACCCGATCGCCGGCAATCGGACACTGAAATACACGGTTGACTGGCGTGTATTCCCAGCCGGCACTGCGTCTTTCCGTCTGGAACAAAAAGGAAATAATGAACACGTCACCGCCTATGCCACGTCGAACGGCACCATGAACCTGTTGTTCCCGGTCGCCGACCGGTACGACAGCGACTTTGATCGGAACACTGGATGCTCGTTCGATTACAGTAAGCAGATTCAGGAAGGGCCACGCCGCATCCACGGCACCATGCGCCTCGACTACACGAAGCACCAGCAGATTCTCAGCGAACGCAACATGGTCAACGGCAGCACGAAGCATCTCACTGCTCCCATCCCCGGCTGCGTGACCGATGTGCTTTCCGGCATCTTCTACGCCGCGACGCAGCCCCTGGCCGTAGGCCACGATCTCGCCTTTCCCCTGGCCGATGCCGGAACAGACGT
>JAJXUS010000028.1 GCA_021782675.1 Acidobacteriota bacterium | reverse complement strand
GCGAAGGTCTGAACGGTATATTGATTGTTAGCCCCTGAAGAAGCTGATCCGCACCGTCCCCGATTTTCCAAAACCCGGCATCCTTTTCTACGACATCACCACCCTGCTCAAAGACAAGTCCGGCTTTGCCATGATGATCGATGCGCTGGCCGCGCATTACTTTGAGAAGAACATCGATCTGGTGCTCGGCATTGAAGCGCGCGGATTTATCTTCGGGCCGGCGCTGGCCTACCGGCTGAATGCCGGCTTTATTCCGGTCCGCAAGCCGAAAAAGCTGCCCGCCAAAACGGCGCGCGTTACTTACGATCTGGAATATGGCTCGGACTCACTCGAAATCCATCTGGATGCTGTTGAGAGCGGTCAGCGCGTTGTGATCGTGGATGACCTGCTGGCGACCGGCGGCACCATGGAAGCGACGGTGAAGCTGGTGCGCCAGTTGGGCGGAGATATCGCCGGCCTGGCCTTTGCCCTGGAGCTGGATTTTCTGAAGGGCCGCGAGCGCTTCGAGGGGCTCGACGTCTTCAGCCTGCTGCACTACGACGAGTAGCGCCGTTTCTCAGTCGTTCCCTGTAGAGGGGCTCCAGCGAAGCCCCTCTAGCCTTTCAAGCACAACCGCGGGTCACCTGCCGATTCCTCAAGCGTTCATCCCTCCTTCATACTAGGAAGGTATGGCCTTTCGCTCCGGGTTCGTCTCCATCATCGGTCTGCCCAATGCGGGCAAGTCCACCCTCATCAACGCGCTCGTCGGCGAAAAAGTCGCCATCGTCACGCGCAAGCCGCAGACCACGCGCAATCGCATCCTCGGCGTTCTGGATGTCGATGCCGTAAAAGGCAAGCATCCGGCGGCGCAGATCGTCCTGGTCGATACGCCCGGCGTGCACAAGCCCTCGACGCTGCTCGATAAGCGCATGCTGCAGGCAATTTACGATGCGCTCGATGAGCGCGACGCGGTGCTGCATGTCATCGATGTCACACGGCCGTTTCGGCCGGAGGTAGCCGCCGACGCCGAGGGGCGGCAGCCGGAGCGCGAAGACACGCTCGTTCTGCAGATGCTGGCCAAGCTGGACTGTCCAGTTTTTCTGGTACTCAACAAGATCGACGCGCTCGAGAAGAAAGAAGACCTGCTGCCGCTGATCGCCCGTTACAGCGGCCTGCGGGAATATGCCGCAGTGCTTCCGATCTCTGCCCGAAGCGGCGACGGTCTGGAGCGGCTACTGGCGGCCGTGGTCGATCGCCTGCCGGAGGGAAAGCGCATCTTTCCGAAGGGGCAGTTCACGGATCAGCCTGAGCGCTTTCTGGCGGCCGAGATCATCCGCGAAAACATCCTGAACTGCACCGGTGAAGAGGTTCCATACGCCACTGCGGTCGTGATCGAGCAGTTTGAGGAACCGGCCGAGCGGCCCGCCGGCGGCAAATCAAAGGCGCTTCCGCTCACCCGCATCGCCGCGGCCATCTACTGCGAGCGGCCGGGCCAGAAAGCCATCCTGATCGGCAAGGGCGGAACGATGCTCAAGCGCATTGGCACGGGCGCGCGCCACCAGATTGAAGCCATGCTCGGCACACGCGTGCATCTTGAGCTGTTTGTAAAGGTGGCGGATGAGTGGCGTGGATCGAAGACATTTCTCGACTCGCTCGACTGGCGTAACCAGATGGAAGCCCTGGCACGGCGCACGGAAGAAGAATCCTAGAGCATTTTTCTCGTTGGGATGAAGCGCAGGTGCACCCCCGAATGTCGTCCTGAGCGTAGCGAAGGATCTCTGTATTGCAGCAAAAAGCCAATACCAGGATTCTTCGCTTCGCTCAGAATGACGAACCTTACTCTACAGCAACGGTGAAAATTCGATAGGCGCGGCTAGGCATCCTTGCCGGCCATCCCGAGCGCCTTCATCTTGCGGTACAGGTGGCTGCGCTCCAGCCCCAGCGCCTCGGCCGCGCGGCTCACATTGCCGTGGCACTCTTCCAGCTTGCGGGCAATGTAGTCCCGCTCGTAGGCCTCCCGTGCCTGCTGCAGCGAAGGGAACTCCTCGCCCCGCCGCCGGGTTCGCGCCGCGAGTACGGGCAGGTGCTTCCGCTCGATGCGACGCGCCTGCGGGTTCAGGATGACGACACGCTCCAGTACATTTTTGAGTTCACGGACATTCCCCGGCCACTGGTGCTGCTGTAGCGTCTCCAGCGCTTCTTCAGTAATGTCGATGCGTGGACGGCCGTATTGCTGTCCGAATTCCCGCAGCATTTCGCGCGCCAGCAGTGGTATGTCCTCTTTGCGTTCGCGCAGCGGCGGTACATAGAAAGGAATCACGTTGAGGCGGTAGAAAAGGTCTTCACGAAAATTGCCCTGGGCAATCTCTTCTTCCAGATTTTTATTGGTGGCAGCGATCAGCCGGACATCCACGCGCATGGCATGCGCGGCGCCAACAGGTGTGAACTGCTGGTCGTCCAGCGCGCGCAGCACCTTCGCCTGCGTCTTCAGGCTCATGTCGCCCACTTCATCCAGCAGCAGGGTGCCGCCGTCTGCACGTTCAAAGGTGCCGCGCTTCTCGGGCGGTCCACCGGGCAGGGCACCGTGGCGATATCCAAACAGTTCCGACTCAATAAAGTCTTCTGGAATCGCGGCGCAATTCAACTCCACAAAAACGCGGTCCGCGCGTGCACTTTCCGCGTGCATTGCCCGAGCGATCAGCTCCTTGCCGGTGCCCGACTCGCCGTAGATCAGCACGCGGCCATTGGTAGGCGCCATCAGGCGAATCTGCTGCCGCAGTGCCTTGACGGAGACGCTATTGCCGGTGATGCGCGCGCGGGCGGTCAATTGCTGCAGAAACTCGTGGTTCTCAATCCGCAGACGGCGTGCCTGGATGGCATTCTTGACGATGATCAGCGTGCGTTCCAGCGACAGCGGCTTTTCGAGGAAATCGAACGCGCCCAGCTTGGTGGCGCGAACGGCGGTCTCAATGGTTCCGTGGCCGGAGATGATGATAATCTCCGGTGCGCGGCGTGCATCCCGGGCGCGGATTTCGCTCAGCAGCTCCAGCCCGTCCCGGTCGGGCAGCCAGATATCCAGCAGCACCGCGTCAAAGTCGGCATCGCGCACCAGCTCGGACGCTTCCTGCGCGGTCGCGGCTGTGGTCACCGCATAGCCCTCGTCGGCGAGGATTGCCTCCAGCGACCGGCAGATGTCCGGCTCATCGTCAACGACTAAGACATGATTCATCGAGCAGCTGCGCTCCCTGTCTCCTCCGCGCGCAGCATGGCTGGCTCCGCCAGTGGCAGTTCGATGATGAATCGCGTTCCGGAGGGGGAGTTCTTTTCAACACGCACCGTGCCTTGGTGCTCCTGAATAATCTTCGCAGCGATGGAAAGCCCCAGGCCGGTTCCGCGGCGCCGCGTTGAGAAGAAGGGGAGAAAGAGCCGTTCGCGGGTGTCATCGGAGATGCCGTGCCCCGTGTCGGCGATGACGATCTCCGCCATCTTTTGCGAGGTGCCAAGACCCGTGGTCACGCTGAGCCGTTTTACCAGGCTCTGCTGCATCGCTTCAGCGGCGTTGTCGATAAGGTTGCTGATGGCCCGCTGCATGCCGCTGGCGTCAGCCAGCACCGGAGGCAGATCGGGAGCAAGATCCAGAAAAATGTCGATACCCTCGAGCCGGCCTTCAAACAGCGCGAGCGCGGCTGTCACCACCTGGTTTAGATCGGTCGGCTCCGGGCGCGATGCAGGAAAATCCGCAAGGGCGGCAAACTGGTCCACCAGCCGGCGCAGCGTCTCCACGGAGGAGCGGATAATTCCGGTCGCGCTCCGCAGGCTTTCGGCTGAGCCCGCAAAGGTTCCCCGCTCCAGATGCCGCTCAATGCGTTCGGCAGAGAGTGCGATGGGCGTAAGAGGGTTTTTGATCTCGTGCGCGACCCGCTGCGCCACCTCTTTCCAGGCCATCTGCTTCTGTGCGCGAAGGACGTCGGTCACGTTATCCAGCACCACCAGGTAGCCGGGCAGCGATCCACGCATCTCCGCGGCCGTAAGCATCAGATGCAGCGGACCGCCGGCGCTGCTGGTTTCCAGCTCGATTGAAGCCGAAGGCAGGCGGCGGCTGCGGCGCAGGACGCGCGCGATCTCCGTCGCGGCCTCCGCAGGAAACAGCGACGGTAGCGCCGATCCCTCCAGCGAACGCTCGCCCGAAGGATCGAACATATCCTGAAAGGCGCGATTGACGCGGACAATATGCAGATCCCTATCCAGTGTCGCCACGCCGCTCGGGATGGTCTCGAGCACAGTTTCCAGTTCGCGGCGCCGCTCGTCGAGCGATAAGTTGGCAGCGGATAGTTGATCGGTCGACTCCTCCAGCTTGATGCGGCTGGTGTCAAGGTCGGTAGCCATGTGATTAAACGAATGCACCAGCTCGCCGAGCTCGCCGCCCGCGTCAACGTCCACCCGGGTGCCGTAATCGCCGGACGCCATCGCGTCCATGGCATCGGCCAGCGCCTCGACGGGGCGCGTCACCTGCTTGGAGACGAACAGCGCCAGCCAGCTGCTCACGAACAGCGTCAGCCCGGTGAGCAGCAGCAGTACAAGAAAATAGGTCTGCCGCACGCGTCGCCGGGCGCGGATCAGGCCCCAGTAGCGGTTCGTGCCACCCTCAATCTGCGCCATGGCCGACGCCACATCGACCGACAGCGGCATGCCGACGATGATGACGCGGCCGCCGGGAGCCATTGCGCGGCCCAGCGCGTAGGCCATATCCCCGACGTGCAGCACAGGGTCGTCAGCCCGGCCGGCCGCGCGAAGCACCAGTTGTGCAACGCTCTGGCCCTGCGCACTCTCCGGCAGATCAACGGCCCGCAGTCCGGAGATGATACGGATGGGGCCGTGGTCCGCGGGGGGCTGGTAGCTATCGAGCAGTGTGCCGCCGCGGAAGACGAAAACAAAGCCGCCCTGCAGTGTGACCCGATGGCGCTGGAAGATCTCCGGGGGTATGGGCGCGGCGAGTTGTGGCGCTGCCAGGTCGGGCTCGGCAGCGATCGATTCGGCTTCCGCACGGGCGTTGGCGGAGGCATACTGCGCCATCTCCAGGGCGATCCGCATCGAGTCGTCGCGCAGCCTTACCACGGGCTGCGAAAACCACCGGTCGATGGAACGGTTCATCAACAGGTAGTTAAAAAACAGCATGAAAATGGCGGGAGCGACCGACAGCAGGAGCGCGCCAAGCAACATGCGGGTGCGCAGCCGCGAACCTAAAACGCGGCTCTGTCCGCTGGCATACAGCTTGAGGATGTTGCGCAGCAGCAGGACAAGCAGCGTGAGGAAGAGTAGAAAGCTGAGACCGGAAAGTGCGGTAAAGAACAAAATGGAGCTGGTGCTCTGGGGCGAGAGGAACTTAAGATTGAAGGAGTTTTCCGCCAACAAAAGCAAGAGGACGAGCAGCGCGAGGGAGCCCAGCACTACCACCGCAGTCCGCCGATTGGTACTGGTTCCCATTTCGCAGGGAGCGCCCGGTCGCGCGATCCACTGGAAGCGCGGATGCGGCGGGCCTCTGGCAGCATTATAGGTGTCTGTGAGGCGCTCGCCGGCCTGCCCGGACTTCTTGCTTGACACGTGGCTGGAATTCAAGGAACCTGCCCCCGGAGGGACTATGAAGCGAACGAATCGATTCTCCCACTCCTTTTTTGCCCTAAGCTGCCTCAGCGGCCTCCTGATGCTGGGATGCAGCAGCAAGCCTACAGACTCTCAGCTCGCCGCCAGCGTGCAGAAGCAGATTGCCGCCGACCCGGCGCTGCAGGGCCAGCAGATCGCCGTGTCCGCCAGCAATGGAACTGTTACCCTCACCGGCAACGTGAGCGGTCAGGGCTCGCGGGAACTGGCCAGCAACGACGCATCCCACGTGAAGGGTGTCAAGACGGTCGTCAACGATCTGGCGACGGGTGGTAACTCCGGTAGCGCCATGATGAACGGCCAGCCGATCCAGAGCTTCTCCACCGCGCCGCCGCCGCCCCAGCAACAGGCTGGCCCGCCGCCGCCGCAACAGGGAGGAGGCTATCCGCCGCCGCCGTCGTCTTCCTATGGATCTGGACCGCCTCCGCAGTCAGGCATGGCGCAGCCGATCGTGATTCCGGCAGGAACTACGATCCGCGTGCAATTGGCGCAGACACTCTCCACAAAAAACAGTCAGACGGGCGATCCATTTTCCGGAACGGTTGTCAGCCCGGTGCGCGTCAACGGCCAGACCATCATCCGCTCCGGTGCACGGGCGAGTGGAACGGTGATTGAAGCCAAGTCGCAGGGCCGGTTCAAGGGCCAGGCCGTGCTTGCCGTACGGCTGGATAGTGTTCGCGCCGATGGCCGCACCTACCCCGTGCGGACGAGCCGCGTGGAGCGTGTTGAGGCGGGTAAGGGCAAGCGGTCTCTGCTGCTGACCGGCGGCGGCGCAGGTCTGGGCGCGCTGATTGGCGGACTGGCGGGCGGCGGCAAGGGCGCGCTGATCGGCGGACTGCTGGGTGGCGGCGGGGGCGCGGCAGGCAGCGCTTTTACCGGCAATCACGACCTGGTGCTGCCGGCGGAATCCATTTTGACCTTCCGTCTGGATCAGGATGTGACGATCCGGCGATAGCCCGCCGGGCAAGCAAAAATCCCCCGCCAGCGCGCGGGGGATTTTTTGCATTATGTGACACCCGTTAGTGCACGATCTGCTCGGCAGGCTTCCAGGACTTGTTCTGTGACTCTGCCACCGGCTTGCAGGTCAGCGTTCCGTTGAAGGTGTTCACACCTTCGCGCAGCCCGGAGTCTGCCTGAATGGCAGCGCTGGCGCCGGAGTTCGCGATACGCATCACGTACGGGAACGTCGCGTTGGTCAGGGCCAGCGTAGAGGTATTGGGCACCGCCGCGGGCATATTGGTCACGCAATAGTGCACCACCCCGTCAACTACGTAGGATGGGTCGCTGTGCGTGGTGGGCCGGGCGGTCTCAATGCATCCTCCCTGGTCGATGGCAACATCGACGATCACAGCGCCCTTCTTCATCTTTGAAACCATTGCTCGGGTGACGATTTTTGGGGCTGCAGCACCAGGAATCAGCACGCCACCAATGACAAGGTCCGCCTCGCGCACCGCGTGGGCTACGTTATAAGAGTTGGACGCCAGCGTTCCGATGCGGCCGCCAAAGGTGTCGTCAATCTCGCGCAGGCGGTTCAGATTAAGATCGACGATCGTCACCTTCGCGCCCATTCCCATTGCCACGCGCGCCGCGTTGGTACCGACGATGCCGCCGCCGATCACGCAGACATTTCCCGGAGGGACGCCCGGAACGCCGCCCAGTAATACGCCCCGGCCGCCATGCTCCTTTTCCAGATAGGTGGCTCCAACCTGGACGGACATGCGGCCCGCAACTTCTGACATCGGCGTTAGCAGCGGCAGCGCGCCGGCCCGGTCGCGAATCGTTTCATAGGCGATGCCCGTAACTTTTTTCTCCAGCAACCGTTCCGTCAGCGCAGGCAGCGGCGCCAGATGCAGATACGTGAACAGCACCAGCCCCTCGCGGAAGTGGCTGTATTCCTTCTCGATGGGCTCTTTTACCTTGACGACCATGTCGGCAAGGCGCCACACGTCATACGCGGAGCCCACAATCTCTGCGCCCGCAGACTGATATTCGTCGTCCGGGAACGCCGAGAGATCACCCGCGCGCGTTTCCACCAGAACTTTATGACCCGCTTCCACCAGCGACTTGACGCCGGCGGGCGTGACGCCCACGCGGCTCTCGTGATCCTTTACTTCCTTTGGTACGCCAATAATCATCCTTAGTCCTCGGTTGAAATTCCTGAAGCGCATTTATGCGCTGGCACTGCGCACCCGGCCGCCGGGTTTTGTGCTGCATCTACTCGCCGGTATCGATCTGTGCACGCTGCAGCCGTTCCGAGTAGTCCACGTAGACGGCCTTCCATGTGGTGTAGAAGTCGAGCGCTGTGGTCCCACCTTCGCGATGACCGTTTCCCGTCTTCCTGACCCCGCCGAATGGCAGATGCACCTCCGCCCCGATTGTTGGAGCGTTCACGTAGGTGATGCCTGCTTCAAGATCCCGCATGGCGCGGTACGCTCGGTTTACATCGCGCGTGTAGATGGAGGTGGAAAGCCCATACGAGATGCCGTTGGCGATCTCGACCGCTTCCTCAAAACTCTTGAACTCCAGCAGCGCAACCACCGGCCCAAAGACCTCTTCCTGCGCGATGCGCATCTTCGATTTCACGCCGCTGAAGATCGTCGGAGCAAAGAAGTATCCATTGGCGTGGGCTTTTCCGGTCAGACGCTTGCCGCCGGTTTCGAGCGTCGCACCATCCTCACGCGCAATCTTGATATAGCGCTCGCTGGTCTCCACCTGCTGCTGGTTTACCTGCGGGCCCATCTGCACGCCGTCGTTCAGGCCGTTGCCCACGCGCAGCTTCTCAGCCGCCTTTACCAGTTCGCGAGTAAATTTTCCGGCAATCTTCTTGTGCAGCAGAATGCGGCTGGTTGCGGTGCAGCGCTGGCCGGTGGTCCCGAATGCGCCCCACAACGCGCCTTCAACGGCGAGATTCAGATCCGCGTCGTCCATGACGATCATGGCGTTTTTTCCGCCCATCTCGAGCGAACAGGGTTTGAAGAGCCCGGCGGCGGTCTGCCCAACCATGCGGCCCACTTCGCTGGATCCGGTGAAGCTGACCGCGTCCACTCCAGGATGTTCCACCAGAGGCGCACCGGCCTCCGGCCCAAAACCGAAGACGATGTTGACCACCCCCGGCGGCAGCCCGGCATCCATCAGCGTCTGCACCAGGTTCAGGGTCGAGAGCGGGGTATCTTCCGCCGGCTTTATGACGCACGCATTGCCGCAGACCAGCGCAGGGAATAGCTTCCACGATGGAATGGCCATGGGGAAGTTCCATGGCGCAATCATGCCGATGACGCCGACAGGCATCCGTACGCTCATCGCAAATTTGCTCTGCAGCTCCGAGGGCGTTGTCTGCCCGAACATCCGGCGGCCTTCGCCGGCCATGTAAAAAGCTGTGTCGATGGCCTCCTGCACGTCGCCGCGGGTTTCATCCAGCACCTTACCCATCTCGCGCGTCATCAGACGGGCATACTCTTCTTTGCGCTCGGCGAGCAGTGTGCCAGTGCGGTACAGGATCTCGGCGCGCTTTGGCGCGGGCGTCAGGCGCCAGGTTTTGAAGGCTTCGCGGGCGGCGCGGACGGCTGCATCCACATCCTTGACGGTTGATGCGGGAAACGTGCCCACCAGGTCGGAGGTGTCCGCTGGGTTACGGTTTTTAAATGTGGCGCCGCCGGCGGCGGGCTGCCAGTGGCCGCCGATCAGGTTCAGGTAGTTATGCTTCGTCGTTGTGCTGGATGAGGCTTTAGGCTTCGAGGCTTTCACGATAACTCCGGGCGGCGAACCGGTCTGATGCTTCGCCGAAAGGCATGTCGCGGGTCACAGGCAGGGTACAGGCGTACGCAAGCCGCCAACTCGGAACCAACCAGAGTAAATGATCGCCGCAGGATTGGATATCGCTGCCCCGGGGGCAAATCGGACGAGCGGGATCGTAGGGTCGTCGCTCCGGAGCCAGCCCTGAGACCCCGTGGATTGCGCGCGAACCCCTGCCTGATGGACCCAGAGTGGCACGGCCCAGACCCGCCTGGATACATATCTTTGGCGATTCCCCCTCCTGCGCATGGCCGCAAATCGCGGGCGGCCGTGGTTTTACAATGTAGAATCGAAGCCAATCCCAATACCAGTGTTTCGCAGGTCGAATGTCCTCCAACGGCTATCACTCCCGGTCTTCGCGCAGCCATAACCTGCGCTCGCTGTTCAGCCTGTTCTCCAGCGATCTGGCGATCGACCTGGGCACGGCGAACACCCTGGTCTTCGCAGCCGGCAAGGGCATCGTCGTCAATGAGCCCTCCATCGTCGCCATCAACAAGGTCACCGGCGAGGTGGAAGCGGTTGGCAAGGAAGCCAAGGAGATGCTGGGCCGCACCCCGGGCAACATCGTCGCCATCCGCCCGATGAAGGACGGCGTCATCGCCGACTTCAAAGTCACGGAGAAGATGCTGAACTACTTCATCCAGAAGGCCCACGGGCGCAAGATGCTGGTGCATCCCCGCATCGTGATCGGGGTTCCGTCTGAGATTACTCAAGTAGAAAAGCGCGCCGTCGAAGACTCCGCCTACCGGGCCAAGGCCAGCGAAGTTTATCTGGTCGAGCAGGCCATGGTGGCCGCCATCGGCGCAGGTCTGCCCATCACGGAGCCCGGCGGCAACATGGTTGTGGACATCGGCGGCGGCACCACCGACATCGCCGTTATTTCGCTCTCCGGCATCGTGTACTCGCGCTCGGTCCGCATGGCCGGCAATCAGATGGACGAAGCCATCATGAATTACCTGAAGCGCAAATATAACCTGCTGATCGGCGAGCGCACCGGCGAGCACATCAAGATGGAGCTGGGCTCCGCGTACCCGCTCGACAAGCCGCTGACGCTGGAGATTAAAGGCCGCAACCTGATCGAGGGCGTGCCCAAGACCATCACTATTGACGACAGCGAAATCCGCGAGTCGCTGGCTGAGTGCATCAGCACCATCATGAACGCCATCCGCGTGGCACTCGAACGCACGCCGCCAGAGCTGTCCGCCGACATCAGCGATCGCGGCATCGTGCTGACCGGTGGCGGAGCGCTCATCAAGAATCTGGACAAGCGTATCCGCGAGGAGACGGGCCTGCCTGTCTCGGTCGCCGACGACCCGCTGGCCTCCGTGGTCCTGGGCACGGGCAAGATGCTGTCCGACTTTGGCCTGTTGCGCAAGATCAAGATCGATTAGCGAC
>JAJXUS010000027.1 GCA_021782675.1 Acidobacteriota bacterium | reverse complement strand
TCCAGCACCTCTTCTGGTTCTACTCGCACCCAGCGGTTTACATCATGATTCTGCCGGGCATGGCGGTCATCTCGGAGGTCATCAGCACCTTCTCGCGCAAGCGTGTTTTCGGCTATACCGCAGTGGCATTTTCGTCTGTCGCTATTGCCGTCTTCGGGTTCCTGGTCTGGGAACACCACATGTTCATCATGGGCGTCAGCCAGTACTCCGCACTGGTCTTTTCATTGCTTACGATGCTGGTCGCTGTACCCTCCGCCATCAAGATTTTCAACTGGGCGATGACCATGTACCAGGGTTCCATCACTTTTGAAACGCCCATGCTGTATGCCTTCGGCTTCTTCGGGCTGTTCACCATCGGCGGTCTTACCGGCGTCTTCCTCGCCACGATGGGTATGGACATTCACCTGACGGAGACCTACTTCGTAGTCGCCCATTTCCATTTCGTAATGGTCGGCGGCATGCTGATGGCATATCTGGCTGGTATTCACTTCTGGTGGCCAAAGATGACCGGACGCATGTATCCGGAGGCCATCTCCAAGCTGGCGGCCGTCGTCACCTTCATCGGCTTCATCGTTACCTTCTTCCCGCAGTTTTTGCTCGGGTATCTGGGCATGCCACGGCGGTATGCAGCCTACCCGGCGGATTTTCAAGTACTTAACGTGTTCTCGACTGCCGGCGCCTCCATCCTGGGCATCGGTTATCTGCTCCCACTGTTCTACCTGCCGTGGAGCCTGATCTACGGAAAGATTGCGGGCGACAATCCCTGGCAGGCGACCGGACTGGAGTGGCAGATTCAGTCGCCACCGCTGACCGAAAACTTCGTCGAAATTCCAATCATGGATCACGAAGCGTACGACTACGAATGGCTGGCGAACAAGACCCAGCACGAGGTGCAGACCGTTGGATAGCCAAGCCTACGCATCCGCGACCGATACGCTGCCCGCAGAGCACGGCCACCCGCCGTTTCTGCGTCACCACTTTGAGTCGGTGAGCCAGCAGCGTGAAGCCGCAAACTTCGGCATGTGGGTCTTCCTGCTGACGGAAGTGATGTTCTTCGGCGGCATGTTTTGCGCCTATCTCATCTTCCGCAACTGGTATCACCCAGCCTTCGTGGCCGGCAGCAATACGCTGGACATCACGCTGGGAACCACGAACACCGCCGTTCTGATTGCCTCCAGCTTCACGATGGCGATGTCGGTCTACGCCGCCGAAATCCGCCGGCGCGGCATGCTGATGTTTTTTCTGGCATGCACGATCGTCCTCGGATTCGTCTTTCTGGGCATCAAGGGTGTCGAATATCACCAGAAGTTCGTCGACCACCACGTACCGGGTCCGTCGTTCTCCATCGAGGAATTTGTTCATCCGTCGAACCCGAAGGCGCTGGCACTTACGCCCGATATGGCGGAAAAGACGCAGCTCTACTTCTCGCTGTACTTCCTGATGACGGGCATGCACGCCCTGCACATGATTATTGGCATCTCGCTGCTGTTCTTTCTGCTATGGCGCGCCTACAAGGGTGCCTATACGGAAGGTCACGTGATGCCGATTGAGAACTTTGGTCTGTACTGGCACTTTGTCGACATCATCTGGATCTTCCTGTTCCCGCTGCTCTATCTGATCAGCCGGTATCGATAACGACCAGGCATCGAGGGCCATGCGGCTCTCCTTACATTAGGAGCTTTGGATGGACACGCACAACCGATCTCTCGATCACGACCGGGCCGAGCACGCGGGCGAGATGCACATTGTCCGGCCACCGTTATATATCGCGATCTTTCTCTCGCTGCTGGCCCTTACGGCTTTGACCACTGGCATGTCGTATGTGGATCTCGGCGTGTTCAATGCGGTGATCGCTCTGGCCATCGCCTGCTTCAAGGCTTCCCTGGTCGTGCTTTTCTTTATGCACATCCACTACAGCTCCCGCCTGCTGAAGATGACCGTCGGCGCCGGGTTATTCACGTTCATGCTGCTCATCAGCCTCACGATGACCGACTATATCTCCCGCGCCTGGGGACGCTTCTAGAGCAGTTTTCCCATTGATGTAAAGCGCGAGTGCACCGCCATATGTCAGCCTGAGCGATGCGACGGATCTCTGTATGGCGGAGAAAAGACAATGCCCGGATTCTTCGCTACGCTCAGAATGACGAACCGTACACCACGGCAACAGTGAAAATGCGATAGCTTCATCCAACCCTTTGGCCGACGATTCCCAACCAGTCTCTCCGCGGCGCAGCCAAACGGCTGCGCTGCATCTCTTCTGGGGCCGCACCGCCTTCGTTCTGGGAATCTTCTGGGGGCTGGCCAACATCGTCTACTGCCCGGTGACGGCTCTCACCAGCATTCAGGGCAGCTCATGGCCCGAGGTCTTTCTCACCGCTGCGAGTGGCTTCCTGTCGCTGGCAGGATCCGCCGGAGCGTTCTACCGGCGTAAACTGGCATCGCTCGCGCTGCTCGCGGGTGGCGTGGTGCTTTTGATGTTTGCCATCGCCGCGCAGGCTTCTGGCCGGCTGGCTGCCCACGGGCCCGTCAATCTGGCGCTACTATTCCTAGCCGGCGCCATACCCGCATTGCTGGGGGCTTATGGGCTGCGGGCCGAAGCCAAGGGCTGGCCGGCTCCGGCTCCGCGCTCTTAAAAGGGAATTCGCCCTGTGAAGATGAGTGCGTGGTTGTACGGGTGGAAACGTGTCGTGGCGATCTGTATGCCGCTACCGAAGGTGATGCCCACGCGGTTGTGAATGGGAAACCGGCCGAACATGACGCCTGGGGTCAGGAATAAATCAATCTTGCCATCGTTGGGCCCTCCTGAGAAGAAGGCCGCATTCGCTTCCAGTTCAGGCCAGAGATATTTGCCCAGATGTTCTTGCGCCACGGTGTTCCAAAGGATGGTGCGCCCGGCCTGCTTCACACTGTCGACCGGGAGGATTCCGCCCAGCGTGGACTCCACGTCAAACCGGCCCCAGCCTTTGCCGCCAGCCAGGGTCGGGGTCAGTGTCGCGCTGACTGCGCCATTTTTGTACGAGCCGGTGGGGACGCTGCCGCCGAAAAACGCGGTCAAAATGTAGTTGCCGGTCTGTTCGTTGCGGGCCAGAATGCGATATTTCATCAGAAAACTGGCATCGCCGAAGCCATCCGGCGTGTTTGGCTGCGAATGCTGCAGATAAGGCGCGGCATTGAAGAGCAGCTCAATGCGGGGCGCGGGAATCAGCTCCAGCCCTTTGCCGTTGTCGTAGATCCATGTCTGCTGGCCGCCGGGCAAAAGCTGGCGGACAAAATCTGCGCGAAACTCCTGCTCCAGCCGGGGCGTGACCAGCACGAGGGGCGTGACCCAGTGCGGCTGACGGTTCTGGGTTGTGGTGACCATGTGCAGCCATCGCGCGGTGAAGCTCTCCTGCGCGGGCGCCGGCCGGGCGGCGGCCAATACGACGAGCAGCACCAGGACAGAACGCAATCCATAACGCTGCAGTTGGTGCGGTGGAATTTTCTTGTAGAAGCGTACCATGCAACGGCGAATCTATTCGACTTGCCTGCAAAAAACAAACCGTATTAATACGGAATTATGCGTTCTTATGCGCCTGCGGATTTTGCCGGATCCAATACCCAGCCGCCAAAAATCGTCGCGTAGACGCGGCCGGGGAGATCCCACCCCAGGAACGGGGAATTTTTCGAGAGGGAGTGGGACGTTGCATAGGTCCACGTTTCATCCGGGGAGAAGATGACCAGGTCCGCCGGGCGGCCTTTGATAAGGGAGCCGCACTGCGCCAGATGCAGCACGCGCGCCGGGCCGCTGGTCAGCAGTTCAACGATCCGAGCCAGCGGAATGTTGTGCTCGTGATGCAGCGTCTGCAGCGAGAGCCCGAGGGCTGTTTCCAGCCCGGTGATGCCGTTCGGCGTCCGCTCAAACTCCTGCTCCTTTTCATGCGGCGCGTGCGGCGCATGATCGGTGGCGATGGCGTCCACGGTGCCGTCCGCCAAACCGGCGATCAGCGCCAGGCGATCCTGCTCGCTGCGCAGCGGAGGGTTCATCTTGGCGTGCGTGTCATAGTCGCCGATGGCCTGCTCGGTGAGCGCAAAGTGGTGCGGCGCCACCTCGCAGGTGACGCGCAGACCCTCTGCCTTGGCGCGGCGCACGGCGTCCAGGGCAGCCGCGGTCGAGAGATGCGCGACGTGCAGGTGCGCAGGTGTATCGCGCATCGTGGCCAACAGGGCGATATCGCGTTCGACGATGCTGCTCTCGGCCTCCACAGACATGCCCCGCAGGCCAAGCCGGAATGAGAGCGCGCCCAGGTTCATGCTGGCGCCGTGAGTGCAGTCGGTGTTCTCCGCGTGCTGGATGACGGGCAATCCCACGCGAGCCCCAAGCGCCAGCGCATCGCGCATGATGGCGTCGCCGAGGATCGGCTTGCCGTCGTCGGAGATTGCAACCGCGCCCGCCGCTTTCAGGGCTGCGTAGTCCGTAAGCTGCTCGCCCATGCTGCCGCGCGTGGCGGCGGCGATGGGCAGCACGCGAATCGCCGCGTTGCGCTCCGGGGCCTGCATCCAGCGGGTGATCTCCGGCGAATCGTTCACCGGCGTGGTGTTCGGCATGGCGCAGACGGTCGTGAAGCCGCCGGCCGCCGCGGCGCGTGTTCCGCTGGCGATGGTCTCCTTGTACGCCTGCCCAGGTTCCCGCAGGTGGACGTGTATGTCGATGAAGCCGGGCGCAACGACGCGGCCCGTTGCGTCAAGAGCGGTGGCATGGCGCTCGCGCGCAGCAGCATCCAGCGCTCCGGGTGCGCCCACTGCGGCGACAAGGCCCTGCTCCAGTAACAGGTCGCGCGTCGCGTCGATCCCCGCTGCGGGGTCGATCAGCCGTCCGCCTCGAATCAGAATCGCGCTCATGCGGGTCTCGCTTTCCTCGTGGCGCGGTGAGTGCGGGCGGCAGTTGAACCCAGCGCCCGCGCCAGCAGCGCCATGCGGACGGCCACGCCGTGGTGGACCTGCTCCGTGATTGCGGATTGCGGTCCGTCGGCGACGTCGCTCGTGATCTCGAGGCCGCGAATCATCGGGCCAGGGTGCATCACCAAAGCCTCCGGGGCATAGCGGCGCAGGCGTTCGCCGTTCAGTTGATAGCGTTCGATGTAACGGGCCAGATCGAGCTGCAGCCCGGCAAGCCGCTCTTTCTGAATGCGCAGCATCATGACGACCTGCGAGCGTGCGAGCGCCCGTTCAAAGTCCCGCTCGATTGAAATGCCCGGACCGATATCGGCGGCGATCTCCGGCAGCAGTTCTGGCGGCCCGCAGAGTACGACCTGTGCCCCCAGGCGGGGCAGCAGCAGCGCATTTGACCGCGCGACGCGGCTGTGCAGAATGTCGCCGGTGATGGTGACGGTGACGCCCGTGAGAGTTTTTTCGTCGATTGGCACACGCGCCACAGCGCGCGTGTGTTGGGCGCGGCCAAGACGCGACAGAATGGTGCGCAGGTCAAGCAGCGCCTGGGAGGGGTGCTCGTGCATGCCGTCGCCGGCATTCAGCACCGGCAGGCCGGTCTCGCGGGCCAGTAAAAACGGCGCGCCGGAGTTGGGATGGCGCAGGATGATGCACTCCGCGCCCAGCGCCCGCAGCGTCAGGCCGGTGTCCTTCAGCGACTCGCCCTTTTCGATGCTGGAGGAAAGCGCGCTGACCAGCACCGTGTCCGCACCGAGAGACTTGGCCGCCAGCTCAAAGGAGGTGCGGGTGCGAGTGCTGGACTCATAAAAGAGCAGCGCCACGCGCCGCTTCTGCAGCAGCTTCGCCCGCCGCGGGACGGGCATGGCCTCCAGCTTTGCGGCGCGGGCCAGAATGCGGTCAACGGCAGGAAGCGAAAAATGGCCGATGGAGATTGCGGAACCGGGGTGCCAGGAAAACGATGAGGAAGTTTGCTGGGAAGACGCTGCGGCTGCCGGTTGGTTGGCTGGGGTCTTCAAGCGCGGTTCACACCCGTTCCATCAGCAGCACCTGTTCGCTGCCGTCGGTCTCTTCCAGTTTGACCTCGACCACTTCGCGGTCTGTGGTTTGTACTGTGCGGCCGACAAAGCTGGCTTCAATCGGCAGTTCGCGGTGCCCGCGGTCGATCAGCGTCAGCAACTGCACCCGGCGCGGGCGTCCGTGGGCAATCAGGGCATCGAGCGCAGCGCGTACGGTGCGGCCGGTGTAAAGCACATCGTCCACGAGCACGACATCGCGGCCGTTGACATCAAAGCCGAGTGCGCCCGGCTTCACCACAGGCCGGGCATCGCGTGTGGAGAGATCGTCGCGGTAGAAGCTGATATCGAGCGTTCCCACGGCAATGGGCTTCTTCTCAATGGCCTCCAGCAGGCGCGCCAGCCGCTGGGCCAGCGGCACGCCGCGGCGGTGAATACCGACCAGCGCCAGATTGTCGATGCCATTGTTCTTCTCGACGATCTCATGCGCCAGCCGCACCAGTGTGCGCTCAATTTCCGAGGAGGACATCAGGCGCGAGCGCTCGCGCAGGCTGGCAATTGCATCGGAGTTGCCGGTAGACGGGGTCATCATCTCTCGAACGATGATACGAGGCTGCCGCACGAGGCACAAGGCGTCAGTCCGTGGGCATTTGTCCGGCGGAACAAGCCAGGGGGATACGTTACAGGGCAGCGCCCCTGGTGCGACTGCGGGCCAACTGCGCGGCGAAGGCGCCGCCAGCGATGGCAAACAGCAGGATCAGCACGGAAAGGAAGGCCATGGTCAGCAGGATGAGCCCGGTACGGCCCTCCGGGGAGAGCCAGAAGCTGGTCAGTATGGAGACCGGCGCCTGTGGGTCCATCGAGGAGGCGCGGGCGGCCGCCTGGGTCACGATCGACGTAAGCTGCGTATCGATGACAGAGCCCTGGTGCAAGGCGAAGCGCTGGATGACCAGAAAGAGGGAGTTGCCCGTCAGCGCGACGGCCGCCGTGAGCAGGCCGACCAGTCCGCCGATGCGGATGCCGCTGCGCCGCGGCAGCGGATGTTGGGGGGTGCGCCGGGCGTAGAGCCGAATCGCGAGGAAAGCTCCGCCCGTTACCCACAGGATGCTGCCGGGCGCGAGCAGCGTCGTGAGCGCGCCAGTTATGAGCGCGACGACGATTGAAATGCGGATCGCCACCGGCCACGCGATGCCGCCGAACACGACCGACGCGGAGTGTTTTGCGGGCACCGGAATGGGCGCTGCGTCTTCCTGCGGTAGATAACGAATCTGCGGCGCGCCGCAGTTCGGGCAGTATTGTGCGTCCGGCTCAACCGTGGCGCTGCAGCGATGGCAGATTGCCTCCATCCCTTCAACGTAACCCACGCTCGTGCGTCAGGCAAACGACGCCGCGGCCAACCAGGGATTCAGTTGGTCGTTTTCTTGCCGGGCAGTTGGACCATCACCAGCGAGAACCGCGTTGCGCCACTGTGCGGACGCAGCTCCACAATATGCTGGTCGCGTGGTGCCCCCGCGAGCAGCTTGATGGTTCCTCCGGGAGCCGTCGCGACCGAAGTCGAATGCTCGTCGACGCGCAGGTCCACTTCGTGGTCTTCGGCGCAGGTCAGGCCGTCCCGGGTCGATGTTGGCTGACCGACGGGGGTCTTATCCTTGCACGTCACCACATCGCCGTATTCCTTCATGGCGCTGCGATAGAAGGCGACCACCTTGTCTTCCGCGTCCGGCGTCTGGTATTCCGCAGCCTTGACATTCAGGTGCCAGCGGCCGAAGTTCATGTGGATGTCGGCCGCGCCGGAGTCATCCTTTTGCTTTCCGACGGGGGTCGCGCCGGGATAGACCGGCAGGCCGACGTCGGGCGGCTGCGCGGCGTCGGTTCGCACTTCAAGGCCGCCGACGGGGGTCTGCAGCCGGACGTGCTCCGCGTCGCCACTGCTGGAGTGCTGCACCGAGCAGCCCTGGAGGGCGATCAGCAGGAACCCGCTCGCCAGGGTGACGAGGATTCTGGCGGTTCCGCGGATCGTGATTTTTGCCGGCATCACACTTTGGCGCATTCCGCACCTCACCTTCGCTGTGTCCGTCTAAGATGACATACGCCGGGCCCTGCGGAACAGTTCCTTTTTGCGGGGCTTCGGGGCGCATTGCCCAGGAGGGCGCCATGTCCGTCTGCTCTGCTTCGATGCTATTGTCCCGCCGCGAGGAGTCGCTGCGCGTCACGGTCCAGCCGCTTGCCCGGCGGATGCGGCGTGGCATCACGATGCTGTGGCTTCTGCTGGCTGCACTGGTGGCTGGTTCCGTTGCCGGTGGATCGGCCTTTGCCCAGGGTGAGAGCGGCGCGCAGAATCCGCCGGTGCGCGTGGCCAGGCTGGCGCAGGTGCAGGGCCAGGTGTCCATTGAGCCGGCCGGCGTGGACCAGTGGACGGCCGCCACCGATAACTATCCGATGAGCAGCGGCGACCGGCTTTACGCCGCTGGTGATGCCCGCGCTGAACTGCAGTTCGAACAGACGGCGGTGCGCGTCTGGCACCTGACCGATCTGACCATCACGAACCTGACGGACACCATCACGCAGCTTGGCCTGACCCAGGGCAGCCTGCATGTGCGCAGCTTTGGGCTGACGCCGGGAAACACGCTGGAGATCGATACGCCGAACGGCGCCATCACAGTGGTGCAGCCGGGGGATGTGCGGATTGACTGTTATCTAGGCGAAGGCGGCACGCTGATTACGGTCAACTCCGGCGCAGTGGATCTCAGCGGTCCTGGCCTTGCGCAGTCGCTGGGGGCCGGCCAGTCCATTCGGCTGACCAATGCCAATCCGATTCAAGCCGTGATGCAGCGCTTTCCCGGCGAGGACCCGTTCGATGCCTGGAGCGCGAACCGCGACCGCGAGATGCTGGCCTCGCAGACCCGGCGGTATGTCGATCCGGCGACGGTTGGCTCCGCTGATCTGGACCAGTATGGGTCGTGGGGCCTGAGTTCCGATTACGGGCCAGTCTGGTACCCGAACGCGGTGGCGCCGGGATGGGTTCCGTATTCGATGGGACGCTGGATCTGGGTTTCGCCGTGGGGCTGGACCTGGGTGGACGCTTCCCCGTGGGGCTTTGCGCCGTTTCACTACGGCCGCTGGGCATTCATCGGATCGCGCTGGGGCTGGGTTCCGGGGCCGGTCAATGTGGTTCCGGTCTACTCTCCGGCGCTGGTGGGTTTTGTCGGCGGAGCAGGCTTTACCGCCGGGGGCGTGGCCTTGTCGGGGTGGTTTCCCCTGGGACCGGGTGAACCGTTTTATCCCTGGTACCACTGCACGCCGCAGTACTTTACGCAGGTCAACGTCACCAATATCCGCAACGTGACGATCAACCGGAACAACTACTACGCCTACTATCACAGTCGGCAGAACTATGAGAATGTCCGCTTCGTGAATCGCAAGCTGGCCACGGTCGCCATCCGGCAGAGTGCGTTCACCAGCGGCCATGCGATTACCCCGCAGACCGTCATCCGGCCCACGCCGCGGCAGTTGCAGCGCGTGCAGGTCATTCCCCATCCCTTCGTTGCGCCCAGCGTACGCAATCTGGTGCCGCATCCGGTGACAAGCGTCGGTGTTCCGCTGCACCGGCCATCCATCCAAACGGCGCCGTTGACCCATGGAGTACCTGCGATGCCGCAGCACACAGCGCCGATTGCCGGGCAGCAGGCGCGCGGCGCCTCGCCGGCCTACGCCCCGCGCACCGGCCCTGTCTCTCCGCGTGAGCCAGTCTCGCCGGTGCGCGCAGGGCATCCGCCGCGACCGCTGATTGCGCGCACGCCACCACCGGCGCGCGCGCCCAGCTTTGCGCAGCGCCAGCCCGCATATCGAATGGATCCGGGCCGTCCGTTGAGCCCGGCGCAGGTGCAGAACATCAGCCGCGGCCGTCCGGCTGGCCCGGTACGAACGAAGGAGTTTCCACCCCATCCCGCCTGGGCTCCGCCAGCGCGCAGCACGCAGCGGGAGACCCCGGCGCAGCGCGGGGTGCCGGACCAGCGGCGGTAGCACGACGGTTGCATTCGCAGCAGTACGGGGAATTTCGACGGGCGGCGAAGACATATCGCGCGCTGTTCTTTTCCCCGCATTTTTTCTATGCAAATCGCTGCTCCGTGGGGTGCCCGGCTGCCCTATACTTTGCTCAAGCACGCGCGCTGCGGCTGTATGCACGCTCCCCAAGTGCAGGCAACAAGGGCCAGCACCGGCCGGCGCCAGACCGCGCGATGGCTGCGCAAGTACGGGGGGATCGTGATGGCACAACATCAGGCTGCACGCAGCAAGACGCAGACCGCAGCGGCCTCGATCGTTATCCCCGACAAACTCTATTTCCGCATTGGAGATGTCTCGCGCCTGTGCGCCCTGCCGACGTACGTGCTGCGCTTCTGGGAGACAGAGTTTCCGCAACTGCGCCCGAACAAGGGTGGCACCGGTCAGCGACTGTACCGGCGGCGCGATGTCGAGGTTGTCATTGCGATTAAACGGCTGCTGTACGAAGAAGGGTTCACCATCGCCGGCGCCCGCCGCGTGCTGGGCGAAAAGCGGCGGCACCCGGCCGAAGCAGCGGTGGTCAAGACCACAGGCAAGGCGGCAAGCGCGCCTGCAGCGGACGCCGCGCCTGCCGGTGTAATCCGGGCTGTCGCTCCACCCCGCGCGAAGGCTTCCGCCGCACGTCCCGGGAAGAGCCCTGCGGATATCCAGGCGCTCCGGGCGGAGATGCGCGATCTGCTGGCGATGCTAGGCTCAGATGCGGCGGCGAAAAAGCCGATTGTGGCGTCGGAGAAGGCTGTAGCAGAGGAAAAGAAGCCGAAACGGACGCAGCGGCAGAGGCGTGCGCTGACGAGACGTTCGAGGTCTGCGGCCGGCACGCGGATGGCGTGGGGTGCGTTGCCACGGGTTCCGGTTGTGAGGGTTTGCGAGACGTAATAGCGGTAGCGCTTGCCGTTCTTGCTGGCGTAGGTCGGGACCAGCTTGCTCCCAGCTTCGTCGATGACGAGACCCGC
>JAJXUS010000026.1 GCA_021782675.1 Acidobacteriota bacterium | reverse complement strand
GATCTAATGTGCTGTTCAACAACGCCGGCATCATGCAGCCGGATGATGCTGCCGCACCCATCGACGACGAACACCTCGCCGCTACCGTCGCCACCAACCTGCTTGCGCCCATCCGCCTTACCAGCGCGCTCATCGAGCATCTCAAGCAGCAGCCCTCCGCCACCATCCTCAACAACACCTCCGGGCTTGCCTTTACACCTCTCGCGTTCACGGCCGTGTACTCCGCCACCAAGGCCGCGCTGCACTCCTACACTCTCTCGCTCCGCTTCCGGCTGCGCAACACCAGCGTCCGCGTGCAGGAGATCGTCCCTCCCTGGGTCGCCACCGATCTCATGAACAGTTCAAAAGAAGAGGGCGCCATGCCGCTCGACGCCTTCATCGCTGAGACCTTCCAGGCTCTCGCCACCGATGCGCCAGAGATCCTCGTCGAACGTGTCAAGCCACTCCGCAACAACGCCGGCCCGCAGGAGCACGCCTTCGTCAACCAGTTCAATCAGAGGATGGAAGACCGCTTCGCCGGCCACTAGACATACCGGTATTTCTCTCGCCGTTGACTTTGCCTTTCTTGCTGTCATCCCCGCAGGGGATCTGCTTCTGCCCTTGCTCTTCTAGCTGTCATCCCCGCAGGGGATCTGCCTCTGCCCTTGCCTTTCTTGCTGTCATCCCCGCAGGGGATCTGCTTCTGCCCTTGCTTTTCTTTCTGTCATCCCCGCAGGGGATCTGCTTCTGCCCTTGCTTTTCTTGCTGTCATCCCCGCAGGGGATCTGCTTCTGCCCTTGCCTTTCTTTCTTTCATCCCCTCAAGGGATCTGCTTCTTGCCCTTGCCTTTCTTGCTGTCATCCCCGCAAGGGGATCTGCTTCTGCCCTTGCTTTTCTTTCTGTCATCCCCGCAGGGGATCTGCTTCTGCCTTTGCTTTTCTTGCTGTCATCCCCGCAGGGGATCTGCTTCTTGCTTTCCTACTGTCTCCGTCGGGCCACCCCCGCTACAAAAAGCTGGCCCGTCGCACTGTCTGCCGAAAATCTGCGCCCTGCATCGTGACCGTAATGCACATCTCGTGCAGCCGCGACCGCATCCGCTCTCCAATTCTGTCGCCCAACGTCTCCTCGCGCCGCTTCGCCACGTCGCGGTCGCTTACAGACACCGCCTGCACCAGCGCCGCCGGAGCATTCGCATAATTGGTCGTGATCAGCGTCGTCTTCCGGTCGTTGTAGCGCGTGTTCAGAATGTGCGCCACCGTGTCCCACACCCAGTCGGTCGGCTTCACCGCGCCCAGCTCATCCAGCAGCAGCACCTCGGCCTCAAACACCGGCCGCAGAATCTCCATCTCCGTCGTCATCACCTGCGGGTTGTACGAGTGCTGAATCTGCTTCAGCAGCTCCCGGTAGTCGCAAAAAATCCCCGTCGCCCCGCGCTGCTCCACCAGCTCCCGCACCAGCCCCACAGCCAGGTGCGTCTTGCCCGCGCCAATGCTGCCCGTCAGCAGCAAGCCGCGCCCTGCCGTCTCTACCGGGTAACCCTCGGCAAACCGGCGCGCCGCCAACAGCGCCATCCCCAGCGACGGGTCCGCGCCCGGGAACCGCGTCTCAAAGCTCTCGAGCGAGCAGTGCGTATACCGCTCCGGAATCCTCACCCGCCGCAGCCGCGCCGCCTGCCGCTTCTCCCGCTGGCAGTCGCACTCGGCGGCAAACCGCTGCCCGTCGCGTTCAATCAGCCGCAGCCCGCGCCCGCCGCACAACGCGCAGACCTCCGGCTCACTCACCCGCATGCCAGTTCCCCCGCCAGTCCGCGCACTTTCCCTGCCATGCACCCGCTCCACATTCCCCAAGTATCGCAGTCCAGCCCGCCGACCTCCGGCCGTTGCGATATGCGCAAATCTCGAATAAACTGATCATTGGCACTCTGAAAGGTTTTCACCATGGCAAAGCAAGGCATTCATCCAAACTACGACACCATTCGCGTTGTGTGCGCCTGCGGTTCCTCCTTTGAGACCCGGTCCACGCACAAGGGCGATATCCACATGGAAATCTGCTCCAGTTGTCATCCGTTCTTCACCGGCAAGCAGAAGATTATTGACACTGCAGGCCGCGTCGAGCGCTTCCGCCGCAAGTATGCGCAGTCGGACGCCGCCAAGGCCGCAGCCGCCGCCAAATAACCGGCTCGCCCGCAGCCTTTGAGTAAACGGCCTCCGCTGCGGCGGGGGCCGTTTTGCCATTAGCCCATCCGACGCCACCATGCACAAGCACTGGGACAACCCGATCGCCCACTCCATGCCCGCAGGCGTGCGGGTGCCCGCGGCCTTTTCCATCGGCGCCGTGCGCATCGCTCCGGCCACCGTCCTCGCCCCCATGGCCGGCGTTACGGATACCGTCTTCCGCCGCTTCATCCGCCACGCCAGCCTCTTCGCCGGCGAACCCTCGGGCGCATCGCTCGCCGGCGCGGTCGGCCGCGAAATCTCCAATCACCAGTCCGGGTGCGGCCTCATCATGACGGAGTTCACCTCCGCCGACGGCCTCGCCCGCATGCGCGAAGCCAAGCGCAAACGCTACCTCACCTTCTATGAGGATGAGCATCCCATCGCCGCCCAACTCTTCGGCTCCGACCCCGCCACGCTGGCGGAAGCGGCCCGCATCGTCGAGGACACCGGTTTCGATCTCGTCGATCTCAACCTCGGCTGCCCCGCCAAGCGAGTCGTCAAGTGCAACGGCGGCAGCGGCCTGCTGCGCGACCTGCCCCTCATCGCCACCATCTTTCAGGCGGTCCGCGCCGCTGTCTCCATCCCCTTCACCGTCAAGTTCCGCCTCGGCTGGGACGACGACAACATCGTCTGCGTGGAACTCGCCCGCCTCGCCGAACAGTGCGGCCTCAATGCCGTCGCCCTCCACGCCCGCACGCGCGAGCAGGGCTACTCCGGGCAGGCCCGTTGGTCCTGGATCGGCGCCGTCAAGCAGGCCGTGCGCATCCCCGTCATCGGCAACGGCGACATCCGCACGCCGGAAGACGCCTGCGCGCTCGTCGCCGAGACCGGCTGCGACGCCGTGATGATCGGCCGCGCCGCTCCCGCCAACCCCTGGATCTTCCGCCAGATCGCCGAGTACACCGCGCACGGCGCCTACACCCAACCCACGGAGCTCGACCGCTACCGCCTCATCCGCACCTACTTCTCCATGCTGCTGGAAGAAGAGCTGCCCGACGCCACCGGCAAGATGAAGCAGTTCGCCTCCTGGTTCACGCATGGCGTCCCCGGCGGCGCGTCGCTTCGCAAATCCATCTATGAGCAGAAGTCCGGCTCTGGCATCCTCGATGCCGTCGAGCAGTTCTTCGCCGCCCGCAGCGCGCTGCCGGCCGAATCACCTCAGGCCGCCGTCCTCGCATAGCTTCTGTAATCTACGGCGTCCGCCGCTTCCGGAACACCACCCGCACCGTCTCCCGCCAGCGCTCATCCAGCGCCACCAGCGTCCACTCCACCTGCGGCGACACATACCGTAGCACCACTTCGTTCGCAGGATGAATACGCAGCGCCGGCGCCACCAGCAACAGCAGCGGCGGCTCAGCCGCAATTACTTTCCCCGGAAAATATCCCAGCCGCTCCAGCTCGCTCTTTCCCGTTCCTGCGGACTTCTCCTGATGCCGCCGCACGCGGATCCAATAATCCAGCGCCTGCATCGCCAGATGCAGATCCTCATCCGCCTTGATCTCGATCACCACCAGCCGCCCGTTGCGACGGATCGCCAGCAGATCCAGCACCGCCCGGTCCGCCGCCGTAAATGCGGGCACCTGCGCATAGATCGGCTCAGGCATCAGCCCTGCATCAATCGCCTCAGGCGCCTGCCGCAGGCGCGACTCCAGCCATCGCTCCGGCTGCTGCCGGTACAGCGCATCGCGCTTGTTGCCATCCGGCCGCCGCCGCTCGACCAGCCCCTGCAGCAGTCCGCGAATCTTCGCTTCCGTCTCCGCGCTCAGCTCGGTTGCACTCGCGCCCGACCCAAACACAATCCGCTCGGCATGCCGGAAATTCTCCTGCACCATCGTCTCAACACGCGCAAACTCCAGCCCATGCCACAGCAGCGCCACCTCGGTCGCACTGCGGAATACCACCTCGACACCAGCAGCCGCATTCGCCGGAAACAACGTCCGCACCCGTGCAATCGCCGGGCCAAAACGCTCCCGCGCTGCCGTCGTATCCGGCGCATGATACAGCCGTGACTCCAGATTTCCCTGGCTGGTATGGTCTCGTAGATAGAGCTGCTCGCTGGCTTCCTCCAGCTCATACAGCTCCCACGTGGCGGCCCGCGTATCCATCCACGCCAGGCGCTCGGCCGTCACCGTCGCCCGGCCCTTCGGCACCATCACCTTCAGCCCTGCGACGTGCCGGCGTCCATCGGCATGCTCCCGGCAGTGGTGCAGCCACAGCACCCCCAGCGTCAGCACGCCATCGACCAGCGCCTGCGACTCCTCCGCGTTGATCGCAATCACCGCCTGCGCCGTGTTCCCGCGAACCAGCAAACCCCGCGCATACGCCGGCCCAAAGCTGCGCTCCAGGTCCATCGCCGTGCGCAGACCCTCCATCTGCCAGTCAGGAAACGCCGCCCGGCACGCGCGTTCCACCACCGGCAGGTAGCGTGTCCGCGCCGTGTCCCGCTGCGACGGCAGCTTGCGCTGCTGCGGATGCAGTTCCAGCGTCTGCGGCTTCGTCTGCCCCATCCGCAGCACATGCAGCCGCAGTCCATACTTGCGCGCCGTCACACCCACCACGTTGCGGATCAGGTCCTGCTCGTCCGACCACACATGCAGCACGCAGCGGCCATGCTCCGCAGTCACCGTCACGCGCGCCAGCCGCAGATCGAACAGGATGCGACCGCCCTCCACCAGCACCAGGGACGGCTGCGCCTCCAGAAACTCCAGAATCTGCGCCGCCAGCGCTTCGGGCTGCGGCCCCTCTACCATCCCTTGCGCTGGCGCAGCCCGGTAATGTGCGCCGTGTGGTGTCGCCCATGCCAGGCATACAGCGCAGCCACCTGCTCCATCGTCTGGCGTCCGCTCTGTGGATGGTCGTAGCCCCGCTTCCACTGCGCCTCATCCAGGCTGCGCAGCAGTGCCGCCCAGCGGGTATGCACCGCCTCCAGCAGTTGCAGCGAAACCTCCGCAGGCAGCGTCCGCGCGTCCGCCAGCTCCGCCCATGCGGCTTCGCTGTACGGACAGATCTTCGGCCACTCCTCCGTCAAAGCCATCCGGACCCGACCCGCCGCCTGCATATGGCTGTCGGCCACGTGGTGCACCGTCTGCCGCACCGTCCATCCACCCTCGCGATACGGCGTATCCAGTTGTTGCTCTGTCAAACCAGCCACCGCTGCCCGCATCGCTTTGGGCAGCGCCGCAATCGCGTCAATCGCCCCTGTACGCTGTTCCGCAGTGAGTGTTGCTGCCCGCTCGAATTTTCCTGTTGGATACCGCAAATCGTCTGTCATGCCCCCACGCTATCACGCACGCTGAATCACTTGCCGGTTGAATCAACCACCACCCTCCCTGAATCGAATATTTACAATGAGCACAGGCGTGCCAGTGCTTCCCCGCCTCTGAAAGCAGACCCCATGGAACCAGCCTCCGCGGATACCCGCAAATTTTTCTATGAGCATCTCGGCCTCAGCGATCGTCTGCTGGAGCAATGCCTGTCCGCCGCCCTCTCCGCCGGTGGCGACTACGCCGATCTCTACTTCGAATACATCACCGCCGGCTCGCTTTCGCTCGACGAGTCGCTCGTCAAGTCCGCCACCAGCGGCATCAGCGCCGGTTGCGGCGTCCGCGTCCTCTCCGGCGAGCGCACCGGCTACGCCTACACCGACGATCTTTCGCCGGAGCGCCTGCTGCGCGCCGCCCGCACCGCGGCCCTCATCGCCAGCGGCCCGGCCAAAGAGCCCGTCCAGGGCTTTCGCAGTCCGTCCACAGCCGCATCGCTCTATCCGCTCGCCGGCTCCTCGGTCAGCGGGGAAGTCGCCGCCAAACTGCTTCTGCTGGAGCGCGCCGACAAAACCGCACGCGCCTTCGACACCCGCATCGTACAGGTGCAGGCCAGCTATGCCGACGAGCGGCGCCGCATCCTCGTCGCCGCTTCAGACGGCAGCTTTGCGCACGACACCCAGCCCATGGCGCGGCTCAACGTCTCCGTCATCGCCAAGCAAGGGGACAACATCGCCCGCGGCAGTTCCGGGGGTGGTGGCCGCGTGCTGCTCGACTTCTTCCTCTCAGAAAAAACGCCGGAGCACTTCGCGCTCGAAGCCGCGCGTCAGGCCATCCTGCAGCTTGGCGCCGTCCCCGCGCCCGCCGGAGAAATGCCCGTCGTCCTCGGCCACGGCTGGCCCGGCATTCTGCTGCATGAGGCCGTCGGCCACGGCCTCGAGGCCGACTTCAACCGCAAGAAAACATCCGCATTTTCCGGCCTCGTCGGGCAGATGGTCGCCAGTCCCAAAGTCACCGTCGTCGACAACGGCACCATGCCCAACCGCCGCGGCTCGCTGCATGTCGATGACGAAGGCTCGCCCACGCAGCACACCGTCCTTATTGAAAATGGTGTGCTCAAGGGCTACATGAGCGACAAACTCTCCGCCCGCCTCATGGGCATCGCCGACACCGGCAACGGCCGCCGCGAAAGCTATCAGCACATCCCCATGCCACGCATGACCAACACCTACATGCTCGCCGGGGAGGACGACCCGCAGGACATCATCCGCAGCGTGCAGCGTGGCCTCTACGCCGTCAACTTCGGCGGCGGCCAGGTAGACATCACCAACGGAAAATTCGTCTTCTCGGCGTCGGAAGCCTACCTGATCGAAGACGGAAAAATCACCGCGCCCGTGAAAAACGCCACCCTCATCGGCAACGGACCGGAGTCGCTCAAGTATGTCTCCATGGTCGGCAATGATCTGGAGCTGGACGAAGGCGTCGGTACCTGCGGCAAAGCGGGGCAAAGCGTTCCCGTCGGCGTCGGCATGCCCACCATCAAGCTGGATCGCATGACGGTCGGCGGAACAGGACACTAAAGCCTTGAACGTAGCCGCCGCACCCGCCGCAACATCCATTACGCAGGAATTCGTCACTGACATTGTTACAAAAGCACTGAAGGCCGGCGCCTCCGACGCAGAGGCGGTCTTTGCCGAAGGCGATGAGTTTGAAACCGTCGTCCGCATGGGGCAGGTGGAGCAGCTCAAGGAAGCCGGCTCCCGCGCCCTCGGCCTGCGTGTTTTTCTCGGCAATCGTACCGCCTCGGCCTCCACCAGCGATCTCTCCCCGCAGGGCATTGCGGCGCTCGTCGGCTCCGCCATGGACCTGGTGCGCGTCACCTCCGAAGATCCCTTTGCGGAGCTTCCCGATCGCGCCGCCTTCGGCTCTCTGACCGCCGATCTCGACCTGTTCCATGACGATGTCTTCTCGCTGTCGGTGGAGGAGCGCATCGCCTGGGCGCGCCGTGCGGAAGAAGCGGCCTTCGCTGCGGACCCGCGCATCCAGAACTCCGGCGGCGGCAGCTTTGACGCTTCCATCGGCCGCAAAATCCTCGCCAACTCCCGCGGCTTCTGCGGCGAATCGCGCGGCTCCATGTGCTCCATCGTGGCGCAGCCCATCGCGCAGACTCCGGACGGCGCCATGCAGCGCGACTACTGGTACTCCTCCCAGCGCTCGCTCCGTCTCCTCGAGTCGCCAGAGTCCGTCGGCGCAGAAGCCGCGCGGCGTACGCTGCGCCGCCTGGGTGCGCGTCGCGTTCCCACGCAGCGAGTCCCTCTGGTCTTCGCGCCGGAAACTGCCCGCTCGCTTCTGGGGGCACTGTTCAGCGCAGTCAATGGCAATGCGGTCTACCGCAATGCGTCGTTCCTGGCCGGCAAGCTCGGCGAAAAAGTGGCCGGCGAAAATCTCACCGTCATCGACGACGGCACCATGCCCGGCGGATTCGGCAGCGCATACTTTGACGGGGAGGGCCTTCCGACGCGGCGAAAACCCGTCCTTGAGCACGGCGTGCTGCGCAACTATCTGCTGAACACCTACGCCGCTCGCAAGCTTGGTCTGTCATCCACCGGCAACGCCTCGCGCGGCCTCGCCGGTGCGCCCGGCATCGGTGCGGGCAATTTTTATCTGGAGCCGGGACCGCAATCCCCGGAAGAGCTTCTTCGTAATGTGCGCCAGGGCCTCTACGTGACTGAACTGATCGGCCACGGCGTCAACATCGTCACTGGCGATTATTCGCAAGGCGCGTCCGGCCTGTGGATTGAAAACGGGGAGCTGGCCTACCCGGTCGAAGAGATCACCGTCGCCGGCAACCTGAAAGAGATCTTTCTGAATATCACGGAGATCGCAAACGACCTCGTCTTCCGCGGTTCGCTCGCTTCACCCACGCTGCTGGTCGAAGGGATGACGATCGCCGGCAGCTAGCAACTCTGTTGCGCCCTGCTTTGCTCCTGCTTCTGCTGTTGCCTTTCTTGCTGTCATCCCCGCAGGGGATCTGCTTTTGCCCTCTGCTTCTGCTGTTGCCTTTCTTGCTGTCATCCCCGCAGGGGATCTGCTTTTGCCCTCTGCTTCTGTTGTTGCCTTTCTTGCTGTCATCCCCGCAGGGGATCTGCTTTTGCCCTCTGCTTCTGCTGTTGCTTTTCTTGCTGTCATCCCCGCAGGGGATCTGCTTTCGCTCCTGCTTCTGCCGTTGCCTTTCTTGCTGTCATCCCCGCAGGGGATCTGCTTTTGCCCCTGCTTCTGCTGTTGCCTTTCTTGCTGTCATCCCCGCAGGGGATCTGCTTTTGCCCCTGCTGCTGTTGTTGCCTTTCTTGCTGTCATCCCCGCAGGGGATCTGCTTTCGCTCCTGCTTCTGTTGTTGCCTTTCTTGCTGTCATCCCCGCAGGGGATCTGCTTTTGCCCCTGCTTCTGCTGTTGCCTTTCTTGCTGTCATCCCCGCAGGGGATCTGCTTTTGCCCTCTGCTTTTGCCGTTGCTCTTCTGGTTGTCATCCCCGCAGGGGATCTGCTTCTCTTCCCATCAAGCGGCAGCGCCATCCTCCGTCGGCTCGGCCATCGCATCCACAACGCGCGCCAGGTGAACCCCGAACCAGTTCGCTTCGTCGTACCAGCTCTGCTCCAGCGCAAACCCGCTGCGCGAAAACATCGCAGCAATACTATCCGGTGTGAACTTGTAACTGTTTTCCGTATGGATCGACTCACCCGCTGCAAACGTAAAGCCGCGGTCCAGCGCTGCGATCCGCACCATCTGCCGTTCCGTGCTGAACAGATGCATCTCCATGCGGCTGCGCTCACCGTTCCACAAGGCGCGATGGCGAAAACGGTCCAGCGAAAACTCAGCTCCCAGTTCGCGATTCAGCCGGGTCAGCATATTTTTGTTAAACGCAGCGGTCACTCCGGCGCGGTCGTTGTACGCCGCATGCAGCGTCGGCTCATCCTTCACCATATCGGTGCCCAGCAGCAGCGCATCGCCCGGTTGCAGTTGCGTCCGTAGCCAGCACAGCAGCTCCACCGCCTCATCCGGGTCGAAATTCCCAATGCTCGATCCGATGTACAGCGCCAGCCGCCGGCCGTTCTCCGGCAGGTTGAAATGCTCCGCGTGGGTAATGTCAGCGCGGATCGGCTGTACCCGCACGGTAGGCAGCGCGGACCGGACATTGCGCGCAGCCATGTGCAGCGCTGCGTCCGAAACATCGATCGGCAGATATAACGACGAGGGCTGCCGCGCCGCCAGCGCCTTCAGCAGCAACAGCGTCTTGCTGGCGCTTCCGGCTCCCAGCTCCACCACTGACAACTCGTCGCACTCTCGCGCAGCCGCCGCAATCATCGCATCCGCGTTCGCTCGAAAAATCTCTCGCTCGGTGCGGGTCAGATAGTATTCCGGCAACTCCGTAATCTGCTCGAACAATCGCGACCCGGCCGCGTCATAAAACAGCCAGGAGGGCAGATAGCGCGGCGCCGCCGTCAAACCCGCCAACGTCGCCTCCGCCGTCTTCGAGACAGAACTCGTCGGCGTCAGCCGGCTTATTTCCGTTATCAGAGCGAGATTCATGCGCGGTCCTCATCGGCTGCCAGGCGAATCCCGGAGAACTGCCAGCGTGTCCCCGGAGTAAAAAAGTTTCGATAACTCGCGCGCATGTGGGTCTGCGGGGTGACAGCGGAACCACCACGCAGAACCACCTGGCTGCACATGAACTTCCCGTTGTACTCGCCCAGCGCACCCCCGGCCGCCCGGTACCCCGGATACGCCGTATACGCGCTTTGCGTCCACTCCCACACATCGCCAAACATCTGCTGCGGCTGCTCCCCACGCGCCGTAGCTGCAGCGCATGCTGGATGCAGCCGGCCGCTTTCCACAAAGTTGCCCTCTACCGGCAACCTGCTTGCCGCATGCTCCCACTCAAACTCCGTCGGCAATCGAAACCCTGCCCACCGTGCGTAAGCGTCGGCTTCGTAATAGCTCACATGGCACACCGGCGTCTGCAGCATCACCTCCAGCGGAACACGGCCGCGTAGCGTGAAAATCTGCCAGCCACCATCGTCTTCCTGCTGCCAGTAGAGTGGCGCGCGCCACTGTTCTGCCTGAATGGTGTCCCATCCGTCAGACAGCCATAACTCCGGCCGCGAATATCCGCCATCTTCGACAAATTCCAGATATTCGCCACACGTCACCAGCCTGCGTCCCAACTGATACGGCACCAGTTGCACATCATGCCGGCCCAGCTCGTTATCAAATGAAAATCCAAGCCCCGTATGCCCGATTGGCGTCAGCCCGCCGGGATACGGTTCAAAGACCATCCGCCCCGCCGCGCATCGTTCGCGCGAATCTACACTTTCAGCCGCAGGCGCATACGCCGGCTGCAGCGGATTGGTCCAGAATGCGTGCTTAATATCGGTCGCGATCAGCTCCTGGTGCTGCTGCTCGTGGTGTATCCCCAGTTCGATGCGCCCCAGCGCAGCCTCGGATGCACCATTTTCCAGCAATCGGAGCACTGCCTGTTCCACTTCTCGCCGGTATGCCGCGACTGCCTCCAGCGACGGCCGCGAGAACGAAGCCCGCAGCTTCTTCTCAGGATGTTTCCCCAGGGTCTTGTAATAGCTGTTGAAC
>JAJXUS010000025.1 GCA_021782675.1 Acidobacteriota bacterium | reverse complement strand
TGCGGGAATTATCGTTCGCTGCGCTTCCAGTTGATCAGATCGCCCAAGGTCGTGGACGAGGAGTTCTGTGAGCTGGAGGAGCTGGAAGAGTTGGAGCTGACCGGCGCCTTGTAGGCTTCGACATCGGCGCGAGTCGCCTCTTCGCCAACCGCCCGCAGGCTCAGGCCAATCTTCTTCTCTTCCGGGTTCATCTTGATGATTTTGAAGTCATGCTCTTGCCCAGCATCAAGCTTCGCAGGGATGCCGTGCAGATCGGTCGCCTCGGAGACGTGGCAGAGGCCTTCAATGCCGTCGGCCAGCTCTACGAAGGCGCCAAACTGCGCCACGCGCAGCACTTTTCCGTGAACGACATCGCCGACGCGATGCTGCTCAAAGAACGTCTCCCACACGTCCGGCTGCAACTGCTTGATCCCGAGCGAGAGGCGGCGGTGTTCGGCTTCGACACCGAGAACCACGGCGCGAACCTTGTCGCCCTTCTTGACCACTTCCGAAGGGTGCTTGATGCGCTTGGTCCAGCTCATATTGCTGACGTGGACGAGGCCGTCGATGCCGTCCTCGATCTCGATGAAGGCGCCGAACTCGGTCAGATTGCGGACCCGGCCCTCAACCACCGTGCCGGCCGTATAGCGCTCGGAGAGATGCTCCCAGGGATTTTCGAGGAGCTGCTTCATGCCGAGCGAGATGCGGCGGTCCGACGGGTTCACGTTCAGGATGACGGTATCGATCTCGTCGCCCGGCTTGACCATCTTGGTCGGGTGCTTCATGCGTTTGGACCAGGTCATCTCGGAGACGTGTACCAGACCTTCGATGCCCTGTTCCAGCTCGACGAATGCGCCGTAGTCGGTGACGGACAGCACGCGGCCACGAACGCGCGCGCCAACGGGGTAGCGCTCCGCGACATCCAGCCAGGGATCCGGCGTGAGCTGCTTGAAGCCCAGCGAGATGCGCTGCTTTTCGCGGTCGAACTTCAGAATCTTTACCTGAATTTCATCGCCCACGTTGACCAGATCGCGGGGATGCGTCAAGCGGCCCCACGACATGTCCGTGACGTGCAGCAGGCCGTCAATGCCGCCCAGATCGACAAACGCGCCGTATTCGGTCAGGTTCTTGACCGTACCGGTCAGGATCGCGCCTTCCTCGAGCTGGCCGAGGGTCGCCGAACGCTTGGCGCCGGCCTCTTCCTCAAGCATCTCCTTGCGCGAAACGACGACATTGCCGCGCTTCTTGTTCAGCTTGATGACGCGGACATCGAGGGTCTGGCCGACGTAGGATTCCAGGTTGCGGACGGGCCGGATCTCCACCTGCGAGCCGGGCAGGAATGCCTTGATGCCGATATCGACGGTCAGGCCGCCCTTGACGCGGCTGACGACCACGCCGCTGACCGGAGTCTTCTCATTGGCCGCCTTTTCGATGGTGTCCCACACGCGATGGCGCAGCGCTTTTTCATAGCTGAGCTGATAGTTGCCTTCGGCATCTTCGCGCTCGACGACGACTTCGACCGTCTGACCCGGCTCCAGCTTGGGCTGTCCGGCGTGGTCCAGCACCTGCTCAATCGGAATGAGCCCTTCGGACTTCAGGCCGACGTCCACCACGACGTGCTTGTCGGTCAGCTTGACCACCGTTCCTGTCACGACGTTGCCATCGACGGACTGGGCGGCCTCCTGCGCAGCCTGCTCATTCTCAAACGAGTCCAGCAGCGCGCCGAAGTCCAGCTCTTCCTCGTGCGATGCGGGCTCTGTCTGGACAGCGAATGCGGCCTCCGCGGCTGGAGCTGGCGAAGGTTGCGGTTCGGCTGCCCTCAGGTCAGCAGAACCGGCAGCAGGGTTGTGGTGGGTATCGTGCGCGGCGTGGGCCTGCGCAGAGGCGGTCTCGTTGGATTCCAGGGCTGTGGTATTCAGGGGTTTGCTCTCGGTGATTTCGGGATTGAGGACATCGACCATGGTGCGGAATGACTCCAGACTCGCAGCGGCGCAAGGATCGTCCGCTTCCGGTGACACAGCGAAAGCACTGGGCTGGCGCGAAGTCCCCGGTGTTGCGTTCCGCCCTGAGAACCCTGCCGGGCGCAGAGTTGCAGGCAGTTCGCAGCTTCGAAGATTCTCTTCCTCGGACGATGACCGAACCGGTATGGGAGACGCGGAGCGGCGGAGCCAATCACCCGGATTGCCATCCGTCTTGCGAGACCGCGCCTGCAATAGCAGGCGGATGCGGGATGTGCCGGGAAGAGAGAAACCTTCGATAGAAGCCGCAGCGCGCGAGTCCGGCACGCCTGACTTCCACTTCAGACTATATCAATCGCTGGAAAACAGTGTCAACGAATCGGAGAAACGAGCCGATAAATTCACGGCTATTTTTTAGACAGTCCGCTTTTCGCTTTGCCAAGCCGCATGTTGAACCCGAAGATCGGCCCCCACACGTTAATGCCGAAATCTTCATACTTCGGCTGCGAGAGGTAAGCATTGGACACGTGCATGTACGTTGCGCCCGCCTCGGCGCTGAAGCGCGGGTTGAAGTCGTACCGCACGCCGCTTCCCATCATGTAGGTGAAGGTGAGGTCCTGCCCTTGTGCATAGAGCACGCCGTGTGGCCCCTGCGCGTTGATGTTACCGACCCCGCCGCGCATCTCGTAATAGGGAATGGCGCGCCAGTTGCGCGGAATGAAATTACGCCGGATTCCGAAATCGAAAGCTTCGTAGTGGCTCTCTGCGCCGCGCGGAATGGCGGTGATGGCCAGGCTGAAGGTGAAGTCTGTGCTTCCGCGAAGAAATCCTGGCCCGTGAATTCCATCCACCTGCCAGCGCAGCGAGGCGATGTTGGGTACCAGCGTGTATTTCAAGGGCCACGTGGTGTACGGGCTGCCGAGAAACACGTCGAAGATCAGAGGAATGTTCCACGGCAGATATCCCACTTCGTAGGAAAATTCAGTCTTGTTGCGGTAGAAGATGTCGCAGTTGAAATCGTGCGACTGTGCGACGGCTGTGTCGGTTGCCTTGCAGTATGCGTGGCAGCGTAGCGATGCCCCGCATAGCAGAAGCAGGGGGAAGAGGAAGAGAGTTCTGCGCATGAAAGAAGCAGCCGGAACGATTGATTTTTTAATGCAACTTCCAAACAGGAGCTTAGAAGCGGCCGGAAGCGATTATGCTGTTTCAGGAAAATGACGCGCTAGTCTCCAGTTTTCGCCAATACCGGTCCTCTTCGACGGTGATCCCCCAGATCGTGTCGGTGCGATGCACGGGCTCCGCCTCCCAGCCGTGGCGCTCGTAAAAACGCGCCGCGCGGTGATTGCCCGTCAGCACCCAGAGCGCCGCCTGCGAGAATCCGCTGCATGTCAGGTGCGCTTCTGCGGCGCGGAGCAGCGCAATCCCCGCCCCGCGTGCCCAATGAGCGGGGTCTACGTACAGCGCACGCAGTTCTCCCCATGGCATGCCACCGTCTTCGCTGGGCAGTGTGGTGGCGAATCCGATAATGCGGCCCTGATCGATCGCTAGCTGCGTGTAGGGCGCGGCCGGGTCCGTGTGCGTAAGGTCGTAGCGGGCAGCGCGGTCTTCAGGATGCAGTGCATCCAGATAGGCGGCGGGCAGGATGCCGGAGTACGCAGCCTGCCAGGACCGCACGTGAACGGTCGCAATCTCCAAGGCGTCGGCGGGCACCGCAGGTCGAATCTGCATGGTGTTTCATTGCACGCTACACAAAGGGGGTTTTGCAACACTTTACGGTTTTGGGAGAACATGGGGTCGTACGGTCGCATGGATTTTTTCCGGCCGTCGGCAGGTACCCATTCCATGACCCAGCCTTGCGCCACTGAGATCCGACTGGCCTCGCGCCCGCAGGGCGAGCCCACGCTGAACAATTTTGAGACTGCAGCCGTGGATCTGCCGGAGCTGCAGCCGGGCGAAGTTCTGGTCCGCAACACGTTTTTTTCCGTGGATCCGTATATGCGCGGACGCATGAACGACAGCAAATCCTATGTTGCACCGTTTGCCGTCGGCAAAGCCCTGGATGGCGCCGCGGTGGGGCAGGTGGTGCAGTCGCGGCACCCGGGATTTTTGCCCAGTACCTGGGTGGCGAGTCTCTGCGGGTGGCGGGATTATTTTGTCGCCCCGGCGCAGAATCTGCGCATCATCGACGCGACCCAGGCTCCCGCTTCCGCGTATCTCGGCGTGCTGGGCGCTCCCGGACTGACGGCATGGGTCGGTCTCCATGACATCTTGAAGTTGCGCAGCGGCGAGACCATCTTTGTCTCCGGCGCTGCGGGCGCGGTGGGCAGCGTGGTCTGCCAGATGGCCAAAATACTCGGCTGCCGCGTGATCGCCAGCGCGGGCAGCGCGGCCAAGATCGCTTTTCTGCGGAACCAGCTGCATGTGGACTCGGCCTTCAACTATCGCGAGGCGAACATCGAGCAGGAGCTGCGCGAGGCAGCGCCCGACGGCCTGCATGCCTACTTTGACAACACAGCCGGGCCGCAGCTTGAGGCGGCGCTCGGCAGAATGCGGAATCACGGCCGCATCGCCTTGTGCGGCGCCATCACGGGCTACAACACGCCGGTGCCCGGTCCGCGGAATCTTGGGCTCGCCATCGGCCGGCGGTTAAGGCTGCAAGGGTTTCTCGTCGTGGACTATCTGCATCGCATGCAGCCGTTTCTGGAGGAGACGATCCCGATGGTCCGCGCCGGCAAGCTGCTGCATCAGGAAACGATCATCGAGGGCCTGCAGCATGCGCCGGAGGCCTTCATCTCCATGCTGCGCTCCGGCGACGCGCACATGGGCAAGATGGTCGTCCGCGTCTGACGGCCCCGCCCCGCATATACTGCGCAGATGGATACGCTCTGGACACCCTGGCGGTACAGCTATGTCAGCTCCGCCGATACGGCCGCACGCAACGGGGTGCCGCCCGCGCTGGCGGCCTGGCCCGGCGATACGGGCTGCGTATTCTGCAATCTGCTGGCCGCGACGCAGTTCGCCGTGGAGCATGGGATGGCCGCCGAAGCCGCGGATCGCGCGGCCAACATCGTCTATCGCGGCGAACTTTGCTTCATCTGCCTGAATTCTTTTCCGTATAACTCCGGTCACGCGATGATCCTGCCGTACCAGCATGTCGCGGATCTGGCGACGCTGCCCGAATCTGCGGCCCTGGAGTTGATGCGGCTGGCGCAGCGGTTGGATCGCGTACTCCGGGAGGTTTACCGGCCCGACGGCGCAAATCTCGGCGTCAACGAAGGGAAGGCTGCCGGAGCCGGCGTCGCCGGCCATCTCCATCTTCATATGCTGCCGCGATGGGCGGGGGATACGAATTTTATGACCGTTACCGGAGAAACACGCGTGCTGCCGGAGTCACTGGATATCACCTGGCAGCGGTTGCATGCGGCTCTGGAGCGCCGCGCATAATCTTCTGCTTTCAGGAAGGCTTGTGCGGCGGATGGGGATGGCGGTGGTGGCGCAGGGAGCTGGCTTCAAAGCTGACGATCTTCCAGACCCCATTGATGCGGTGATAGACGCGCGTGTAGCGGTATGTCCCGTTAATCGGTCCGCCGTCCTTTGTGCCCTCCACCTGAGCTTTTGAAACAACCACCACAGTTGTTCCAAAGACGCGGATCTTCACGTCCGATACGTTCATCTCCGTGAAGTGCAAGGCGCCGCTCTTGACGGCTGCGATCGTCTCGTTTTTGGTCGCGAGCGTGCCATCGGAGTAGATTCCCAGATAGTCGCTGGACAGCATATTGGCCATCGTGGCCGTATCGCCCTTTAGCTGCGCCAGCCGCCACTGCGCTTCCAGGCGCTGGATCGTGTGGACAATGTTTTTGGGCTGGCGATGGGGGCGTGGGAGCGACTTGGCCGTGACCTGGGGAGCGAAGCCGAGCAGCACACATACGCACGCCAGAATCGCTGGTGCGCGCCTGGACCGCCAGACTTGAAAACCGTACGCTGCTCGCATGGCTGTACCCGGATGGTAGTGCGCAGCGAGCCGCGCGTCAAAATGAAATTTTCGCGAAACGGAATTTCCGGGCGCCGCACGGGACAGCTTACGCCAGCGCGTTCATGTTCTCGACGCTGCGTTCCTTCATCCACTGATACAAGCCGCCGATCGCGAAGTCGCGGAAATGGGCGGAGGCGCGATGGGCTTCCAGCGCCGCATCGTCCTTGTACTGTTCAAAGATGAGCACCGTGTTCGGATTGTCCGCCAGCTCGGTGGGGACATACGTCACGCAGCCAGGCTCGCGCCGCGATGCCTCGGCCAGGTGACGGACGGCCGACTGCACCTTTTCGCGGTCTTCGGAGGCGAAGCGCATACGGACGGCAAACGTGATCATTTCGGGGAAGCTCCTTTACGGGTTGCGAGAGCGCCGGGTCAGGCCGGGCGCCAGATGCGGGGAAGGCGGCGAACCGTCAGGCGCGCGCCGAGGGAGTTGCGGCCATCGTAGCCAGCGCCGCGGCAAACTCCGGCAGCAGGATCGTCTGGTCACGATCGGGCCCGGTCGAGATCATACCGATCTTTGCCCCGGACTCCTGCTCCAGAAATTTCAGGTACTCGCGCGCAGCAGCGGGCAGGTCCTCATACCGTTTCATATTTTCCGTGGACGTCTGCCAGCCTTTCATCGTGCGCAGCATGGGCTGAATGGACTCAATCCCACGCACATCCGCGGGAAGGGTATCGGTGGTGCGGCCTTCGATCGAATACGCCGTGCAGACCGGAATCTCCGCCAGCGCGTCCAGCACGTCCAGCTTTGTGACCACCAGCCATTCGGTCCCGTTGATCTGGGTCGAGTAGCGCAGTAAGGGCAGATCGAGCCAGCCGCAGCGGCGCGGCCGACCGGTGACGGCGCCGTACTCCTGGCCGCGGGCCCGCAGTAACTCTCCGGAGCCGTCTTTAATCTCGGTCGGAAACGGGCCTTCGCCGACGCGCGTCACATACGCCTTGGTCACGCCAATGACCGTGCCAATGCGCGTTGGGCCAACGCCGGTTCCGATCACGGCGCCCCCCGCCGTAGCAGAGGAAGACGTGACAAAGGGATACGTGCCGTGGTCGATGTCGAGCAAGGTGCCCTGCGCGCCTTCAAACATCACGCTGCCGCCCGCATCCAGCGCCTGGTTCAGCAGGCGGGAGGTATCGGCGACGAACGGCGCCAGCCGTTCCGCTGCGCGGGCATACTCCTCATACATTTTTCCAGCATCCAGCGGGTCTGTTCCGAACAGCGCCTGCGCGATGGTGTTCTTCTCGTGGCACGCGTTTTGAATATGCGTGCGCATCAGCGCCGGATTCAGCAGGTCAATGACGCGCAGACCGCTGCGCTTCATCTTGTCTTCATAGGCCGGCCCAATACCGCGGCTGGTGGTGCCGATCTTCATGCGGCCGGGGGCGTTTTCCGCCGCCAGCTCGATCATGCGGTGGTAGGGAAGAATGACGTGCGCGCGGTCAGAAACAAACAACTGCCCGGAAACATCAACGCCCAGGGCCTTCAGGCGATCCACTTCCTGCAGAAAGGCAATCGGGTCCAGCACGACGCCGTTGCCGATGACAGCGCGGCAGTCCGGCCGCAGAACGCCGCAGGGAACCAGTTGCAGGATGAACTTTTTACCGCCGATGATGACCGTGTGGCCAGCGTTGTGACCGCCGGCGTACCGCGCCACCAGAGAAAACCGTCCCGACAGAACGTCGACGATCTTACCCTTACCCTCATCGCCCCACTGGGCGCCTAAAACGACCGCTGTCTTTGCTCGCATCTTTGCTCATTCCGCTCGACAGGCAGGCCTGTTTCGCAAGAGAAAATCCTATACTACCGTTGCGCGGTCATAAAGCGAAAAGCCAACCCGTCATCGCGCCCCTCACTCACGCATGCCAGAACTCCCTGAAGTCGAAACCATTGCGCGCGGGCTGGACCGCCGTGTACGTGGCGCCACCATTGTTTCGGTGTGGCTGGGTGAAAAGCCGGAGCCATTCCGATCGCCGCCCGCTGTCCTTGAAAAGGCGCTGACGGGCAGCCATATTGCGCGGGTGCATCGCGTGGGCAAGCACATCATCATCGATCTGGAACCGGCCGGATCATCGCACAAGCGGGAAGCAGCGCCCGCGCAGTGGCTGGTGCATCTGGGCATGACCGGCCGCATGCTGGTCGCCGAGGCCGAAGCTGCTGTCCTTCCGCACACCCACGCCATCGTAGATCTGGCCGACGGCCGGCAGCTTCGCTTCGTCGATCCGCGGCGGTTTGGGCGATTGTCCATCGCCGAGCCGCCGGCTGCGCAGGCTTCCGCTGAACCGGGAAAGCTATTTCGCGGCACCGGCCGGGAACCCCTCGATATTTCGCAGCGGGATTTCGATGCGCTCTTCCGCGGCCGCCGCACGCCGATTAAATCGGCGCTACTGAACCAGAAGCTGCTGCATGGTGTCGGAAACATCTATGCGGACGAAGGATTATTTCGCGCCGGAATCCGTCCGCGCCGCCAAGCGGGAAGGCTGAGCCATGCCGAACTGGCGCGGCTGCGCGCCGGGCTGCAGGCAGTGCTGCAGGAGGCCATCGTGCTGGGCGGCTCCTCAGTCTCGGACTACGTCGATTCGGACGGCCAGCGCGGGTTCTTTCAACTGGAGCATCGCGTCTATCTGCGGACCGGAGAACCATGCCGCGTCTGCCAAACGCCCATCCGGCGGATTCTGGTGGCGGGCCGGGGGACGCATTACTGCCCGAATTGCCAGAAGTAGGGGAGTGCGCGGCAGCCATTTGCTATGGCTTTCAATATTTTTTCTTATAGCTTCTATGCATTTTCAGAACGAAGGGAAGTTTTACTGGAAATAACCCTATTAAAATCAACAAAATATTTTGGCATTCGACGTGCTTCGATGAGATGCATCAGGCGCGTGACGCAGCCGGAGAGCTTTCCGGTTTGCATGGAGTCGGGCGTTTCGAGTATCCGTCACTGATGGACCCGGTGAAGAGCCGGCGGGGATGATGGAGCCCGAAACGGAAGTTTAGAGAAAAGAAACGCAAGACGGGTCTACCCAGAAAGCCGGGAGGCCAGTGACCCGTATCGAGCGGCGTTTTCCCTATGGAATAAACTTCGTGCAGCCGGGCATCAGACTCCGGCGATCGAGGAATCGGTTCCGCGCCGGTTTCCTGTCTAACGCATCCTTCAAAAGCATTGCCCTGGTTCTCCTTGTGTCTCTACTGAATGGAATTTTCTCTGCGGTCGCGAGCAGACATCCCGGCTCAATCCCTGGCGAGCTGAAGACTGACCGAAGAGGCGCGGTATTGCCGGGAGCCGGCCGCGTTTTCCTCAGCGCAGCTTGCTGAATTCTTCGCCTCGGAGTAGCATCTAGCTTGCTCATCGTTCGGCGGGAGCGCCTGCAGATTCAGAGCGCGTTCACTGCCGCAAAGCAATCCATGGAATCGATGATTCGAAGCAGGAACCGGACGCGCCCTCTCGCTTTGCGCTCTCCAGCGTACCGCTTCCCATTCTTTCTATCTCTCGGGACCGGGGCTGCACCATCGGCCACCGGAACAGGCAAGCGAAGCAACTAGTTTGTTGAAATTTCTGGGCCACAACGGCTGATCCGCGAAGTTTGCCCGGACCCGCGTGCTGGCTGCCATGCTGCCGGTTCCGCGTCCGGCCCAGGAAAATTCAAGGAAGTGCATTGCATGACAACTGAACCAAACCCTCAGGAGGAGTCGCACTCCTCCACGCCTCAGCCGGATTCCGCCAACCCAGGCCAGAATGCCGGCCGGCCCCGGCAAAACTTCCGGCGACGGCGCAAGCGCAGGGGTCCAGGTGGCAACCCCGGACAGAACCAGCAGGCATCCGCGCCGCAACCCCAAGGGGCATCGCCATCGTCCAGCCCGCAGCCGCGGGCCGAGAACCCTCCCCGCAAGCAGAAGAAGCGCTTTTTCAAGAAAGGCCGCAACCAGGGCGCCGGGCAGTTCCAGAACTCCGGCAACTCCGGACCGCGCGGACCGCGCGGTGACTCCCGCGGCAACACGCAACAACCGCCCAAACGCCAGGGCAAGCAGCAGCGCCGGCCGCGCGTTTTCGTCGGCCCCATGGACCACAGCTATCGCGCCGCAAACGGCAACTACGCCGAGGCGCCGCCATCCACCATTGAGCTGCATCGCGGCTACGGCAATGGTCACGGCCACTTCAATGGCAATGGCAACGTGAACGGCAATATCAATCCGGAGGCCAACCTGCGGCCGATGGGCCGCGCCGGCGAGGAGAACGCCGAGGCTGTCAGCCCGGCGGTCGAGCTGACCGGACTGGTGCGCATCTACTGCTTCATCGATGATCTGTTCTTTACCGCGAAGATTCAGGAGAACGCCCGCAAGCTCAGCGTTCGGGTCGCTTTCGTGAAGAACGATAAAGAGACCGTCGCGCGGCTGCTGGACCTGCCCGAGGCGGAACGGCCTTCGCTGATCGTCTTCGATCTGAACAACACCAACGCCAAGCCGCTTACGCTGATTCCCAAGCTGAAGGCGAAATTCAAGCGCTCCACCTCCATCATCGGCTTCCTTTCGCATCTGCAGGGAGAGCTGAAGGTGAAGGCGCTGGAGGCGGGCTGCGACACGGTCATGCCGCGTTCAGCATTCTCGCAGAACCTTCCCAACCTGCTGCGCCGCTACGGCATTGAATCCGACAACGATGGCGAGGACAGCCAGGTACACATGCTGCAGGCGTAAATTAGCCGGGCGGCCAGTGCATCGCGCGTCCGCCCAGCACATGCAGGTGCAGGTGGTCGACCGTCTGGCCACCCTCCGCGCCCGTATTGAGTACCACCCGATACCCCTTCGCAAGTCCAGCCTGGCGAGCCACTGTTGCGGCTGCGCTCATTAACGCGCCCAGCAGCGGCGCGTGTTCCGCCGTCGCCTGCTCCAGCGACTGGATGTGCTCGCGCGGAATCACCAGCAGGTGTGTCGGGGCCTGCGGACTGATATCCGCAAAGGCGAGACAGTCAGCGTTCTCATACACAATCCGCGCGGGAATTTCACCGGCGGCAATTTTGCAGAACAGGCAGCTCATGGCTTGTATCGTACAAGCCACCTTGCGGGTGTGCCACTGGCGCCGGACTGGCTGCATCGTGACCGGAGGAAGCGATGCAGATTCGCTTCGGGAACGACAGCCAGAGCAACAGCACCACTTGCTTTTCTTGCTGTCATTCCCGAAGGGAATCTGCTGTTGTCTTTGCTGTTGCTGTTGCTCCTGCCTTTGCCTTTGCTGTTCTGGTTGTCATTCCCGAAGGGAATCTGCTGTTGTTTCTGCTCCCGTAAAGCGACCGCCTGCTAGACTGCAGGTGCTTTATTTT
>JAJXUS010000024.1 GCA_021782675.1 Acidobacteriota bacterium | reverse complement strand
GTCTTTTCCATCAACCCACTTGACAAACCAAGACAGTCGCTGAGCGAAGCGAAGGATCTCTGTATTGGTCGAAAAAAGTATTGGTCGAAAAAAGCAAAAATGCGGGGGCTCTGCGCTCGACTCAGAAGGACAGTGTCTTGTCTGGCAACAAGAAGGGAAACACCAAAAAGCGGATTCCCTGCGGGAATGACAACAAGAAAAGCAACAGCAGATTGCCTGCAGAAATGACAGCAGGCTTCGGGGGAAATCTGCGAACTTATGCCGGAACGCCTCGCGGTTTGACGTTTGCGCGGATGAAGTCGATGGTTGTTTCCAGCGGCGTGCCCGGGCCGAAGATGGCCGCAACGCCTTGCTGCTTCAGAAACTCGATGTCCTGCGCCGGGATGGTGCCACCGACCACGACCAGGATATCGTCGGCACCGCGCTCCTTAAGCAGCGCCATGACGCGCGGCACGATGGCGTTGTGCGCGCCCGAAAGAATGCTGAGGCCGATGCACTGCACGTCTTCCTGAATGGAAGCGTTCACGATCATCTCCGGCGTCTGCCGCAGGCCGGTGTAGATCACTTCCATACCGGCATCGCGCAGCGCGCGGGCAATGACCTTAGCCCCGCGGTCGTGGCCGTCCAGGCCCGGCTTGGCCACCAGTACGCGGATGGGCTGGTTCTGGTCTGCCGTGTTGTGCGATGCGTTCATTGATTCACTCCGTGGCCGGCGGCTCTAGGTCCAACTGGCTTCTTCATAGGTTCCGAAAACGTCGCGCAGCGCCTCGCAAATCTCACCGACGGTCGCATAGGCACGCACGCAATCCAGAATGTACGGCATGGTGTTGGCGCTGGAAAGTACGCCGGGCTGCGCTTGCGGTTCCTTCCGCGCAGCCTGGCGCAGCGCTTCCAAGGCACGTGTAACCTGCTCATTGGAGCGGCGCTCGCGCAGGTGCTTCAGTTTTTCTGTCTGTGCCTCGCGAACGCTTTCGTCAATGTAAAGAATCTCCGGAAGCTCTTCTTCGACGACAAAGTCGTTGACGCCGACAATGATCTTCTCGCCCGCCTCGACCGCACGCTGATACTGGTAACTGGACTCCGCCAGCTCCTTCTGCGGAAAGCCCTGTTCGATGGCGCGCACCATGCCGCCCATCTTGTCCAGCTTGTCGAAGTAGTCGAAGGCGCCGCGCTCCATGTTGAGCGTGAGGTGCTCAACAAAATACGAGCCGGCCAGCGGATCGACGGTCTGCGCCACACCAGACTCGTAAGCCAGAATCTGCTGAGTACGCAGCGCAATGCGTGCGGCCTCTTCGGTGGGCAACGCCAGCGCCTCGTCGTAGGAGTCAGTGTGCAGCGATTGCGTGCCGCCCAGCACGGCGGCCAGCGCCTGCAAGGCCACGCGGGCGATGTTGTTCTTCGGCTGCTGCGCGGTGAGCGAGACGCCGGCCGTCTGGGTGTGGAAGCGCATCAGGTGCGAGCGCGGATTTTTGGCATGGAACCGCTCGGTCATCAGACGGTACCAGATTTTGCGGGAGGCGCGAAACTTGGCAATCTCTTCAAAAAAGTCGTTGTGCGAATTGAAGAAGAAGCTGAGGCGCGGCGCAAATTCATCCACGTTCAGGCCGCGGCGCAGCGCCCACTCCACATACTCCACGCCATCGTAGATGGTAAAAGCCAGCTCCTGCAGTGCGGTCGCCCCGGCTTCGCGGATGTGATAGCCGGAGATGGAGATGGGGTTGAAGCGCGGCGTGTGCAGCGAACCAAATTCAAATGTGTCGATGACCAGGCGCATCGACGGTGCAGGCGGATAGATGTACTCCTTCTGTGCGATATATTCCTTCAGGATGTCGTTCTGCAGTGTGCCGGAGATTTTGTTCCAGTCCGCGCCCTGGCGCTCGGCAACCACCAGGTACATGGCCCAGAGCACGCTGGCCGGGGAGTTGATGGTCATCGACACCGTGGTCTTTTCAAGGTCGATGCCGGAGAAGAGAATCTCCATGTCTTCGAGCGAGTCGATCGCCACACCGCATTTTCCGACCTCACCCTCACTGTTCGCATGGTCGGAGTCGTAACCCATCAGCGTGGGCAGATCGAAGGCCACCGACAGGCCGCCGCCGCCGTTCGCCAGCAGATATTTGTAGCGCTGGTTGGTCTCTTCCGGCGAGGCAAAGCCGGAGAACTGGCGCATGGTCCAGAGCTTGCCGCGGTAGCCGGTGGCATGGATGCCGCGCGTGTAGGGCGGCTGGCCGGGATGGCCCAGATATTTCTGATTGTCGGCGGCAAAGTCCGCCGGCAGGTCGGCGGGCGTGTACAGCCGTTCGACGGGTGCGCCGGAGATGGTGGTGAAGCGGGCAGTGCCATCGGGATTTCGGTTGACGCCACTGTCGGCGCCAATGGGGCGCTCGGGGGCTTTCGCGAGCGCGGGCCGCAAGATCTTTTCCACCCATTGCTGCTCGGCCGGCGACACGCCGCTCGTGCGGGTGGTTTCGCTCGCGGACGGTAGCGGTTCCTCAGTTGTCGTTCGCGCCATATTCAACTCCTCGCAAAAATTACCGCACACCTATGGTGGATAAACCTCTCAGCATAGGGCATTTCAGCAACGTCGGGCAACCAGCAATTCTTCAGCCCTGCCACTGCCCCAGTTGTTTGCGTAACATCACCAACTGGCCGGTGTGATAGCTGGTGTGGTCAATCGCCAGCAGGGCTTCGCGCAGAATTGTCTGTCCGTCGCCCCAGGCGATCTTTGCCTCCAGGTCGGTCGCAGGGTCGGCGAGCATTGTCCTGAACTCCGAAATGGCGGCGGCGATGGCTTTGCGAGACTTCTCCCAGTCATCAGCCCCGGGGTTGGCGTCGGCGGAGGGCCAGTACTCTTTGGGCCAGCGCAGGGGTTTGTATTTCGGGTTGCGGCAGAAATCGAGCAGGTCTTCCAGTGCGATGCGGATGTGCTCGAGCAGTTGCCATGCGTTATGCGGCGCGCCGTCGGGCTTTGCCGTCAGCAGCTTGACAGGAAAGTCCACGGTAGCATCATGCAGTGTTGCATGGGCATGGCCTCCGTCCAGAGAGTCGGCCAGGGTCTTGCGAAGCGCGGTGGATGGATCCGTCATACGAAACCTCCAGTTGCTGCATCTATGTATGGGATGCGCAGAAGCGCGGCCGGTTTCGCAGGGTCTACGACGAAGAGCGGCGGAACGTACTGGTGAGGGCAAAAAGAATTCAGATTGGCGGCCACCCGCAGGCACAGCCAACTTCCCGTCCCGGTCCTCTTTGGCGGGCGATAGCGCGGCTGCTCGTGGTGCTGATCCCCCTGGCAGCGGCGCCACCGCCAGCGTCCGGCTACTCGTTTATGACCCACCAGAACATGGTGGATGTCGCATGGCAGACTTCCATTGTGCCGGCCATCCGCGCACGCTTTCCGACCGTGACAGCGGCGCAGCTGCGCGAGGCCCGCGCCTACGCTTATGGCGGCGCCACGCTCCAGGACATGGGGTACTATCCGTTCGGACACGAGTTTTTCAGCGACCTGACACACTACGTGCGCTCGGGTGAGTTTATCGAGAATCTGCTGCTGGATGCCCAGACCGTGGACGAATACGCCTTTGCCATCGGCGCGCTGTCGCACTACGTGGGTGACGATGACGGGCATCGCTACGCCACAAACATCTCGACGCCCCTTGAGTTTCCCAAGCTCGGGAAAAAGTATGGCCCGCGTGTAACTTACGACGAGGCGCCGTACGCGCACATCCGTACCGAATTCGCGTTTGATGCGGAGCAGGAGCAATTGGATCGCATGGCGCCGCGGGGCTATATCGAGCAGGTGCATCTCTACGTGCCGCTGCGCCTGTTGAAGCAGGCCTTCGCCCAGACCTATGGCCTGTCGCTGCGGAGTGTACTGGGGCCGACCCCAACAGCGATTAAAAGCTACCGTTCCTCGCTCACCGGGATCCTGCCGGACGTGGCGCATGCCGAGACGCTGCTGCATAAAAAAAGCTTTCCGCCGGAGGAGAAGACGCCTGCATTTGCGGAATACCAGGCCCGGCAGGCCGCAGTGGAGCGGGAAAACCACTGGGCAGCCATGCGGGGGCCACTGGGCTTCAAGATTCACGTGCTGGCCGGGCTGATCTGGCTGACGCCCAGGATTGGTCCTTTGTCGACGCTGGCGGTGCGCGGCCCGAGCGCCGAAACCAACCGCTGGTACATTGAGAGCCGCAACCGCTCCGCGGCACGCTATGCGCGACTGCTGGCGCGGCTGCAGCGCCATCCCCGGGCACCCTTGACGCTGCCCAATCGCGATCTCGATACCGGTGACCTGGTGCATCCGGGCGGCTACGCCCTGACCGATAAAACCTATGCCAAATTGCTGGGCCGGATTACGAAAAACCCGGATCATCCGGTGCCGGCACGGTTGAAGCACGATGTGCTGGCGTATTACGCGGACCCGAATGCGCCGATCGTGACCAAAAAGCATCCGCGCGCGTGGCGAAAGGTCCAGCGGGAGCTGACGACGCTGCGCGGCATGCAGGGCATTCCAAACTGTGCGTCCAATTGTGTTGCTGCTCCAGAACATCACGCAGGATTTTGATTGACCCACAGCCACGTATGACCAAAAAATGGCAGTATGGCACAGGCATCCGGCAACAGCGGCGCGTTCGGCTTACTTCTGCTGCGCATGGCGCTCGGCATCAATCTCTTCGTCCATCACGGCATTGAAAAGCTGACACATTTCCACCAGATGGCGGCGCATTTTCCTGACCCGATTCATATCGGCTCACATGCCAGTCTGATTTACGCCATGATCTCCGACTCCATCTGCTCTCTGCTGGTGACGCTGGGTTTGGGCACCCGCTTTGCCGCGCTGATTATTGCGGTGAATCTGGGCGTGGCGTTCTGGTTGGTGCATCACCACTCGTTCGCCTCCGGCCACACGGAGCTGGTGCTGGTCTATCTCGGCGGCTTTCTGGCGCTGGTATTCACCGGCGGCGGCGCCTTCAGCCTGGACATGAAGCTCTGGGGCCGCAGCTAGAAAGTCTGTTGGTATCGACTGCGCGCTCTCTGATGGCCGTCAGCCTGAGCGAAGCGAAGGATCCATGTATTGGCCGAAAGAAGCAAAATGCAGAGATTCTTCGCTTCGCTCAGAATGACGATGTCTCCTCGACGGAGCCTCTTCGCCAGCGATAAAAGAAATGCCAGGGAAGCGGGTTCCCTGCGGGGATGACAGAAAAATAAAAAAGACGGGCCGCGCAGCCCGTCTTTTCTATGGATGCAAACCCTAAAAAGGAATGTCGTCGTCGGTGATCTCCGCCGATTGGGCGTAATCATCGGACGGTCCCCGCTGGTCGAAGGATGCAGTGTTGCCGCGCGAGTAGCCCCCGCCGGAGGATTCTCCGCCTTCGCCGCGCCCGGAGAGCAGCGAAAGGTCATTGACAATGATCTCGGTGCGGTACTTTTTCTGGCCCGTCGTTTTGTCGTCCCAGGACGAGGTCTGCAGCCTTCCTTCAATGTAGAGCTTGGTGCCTTTTTTCACGTAGTCGCGCACGATCTCCGCCAGTCGCTGGTAGGCGACCAGATTGTGCCACTCGGTGCGGTCCTGCCAGTTGCCGGTCTTGTCTTTAAAGCGTTCGCTGGTTGCGATGGAAAAGCTGGCCACCGCCGTGCCGCTTCCGGTCGCGCGGATTTCCGGATCTTTTCCGACATTGCCCAGCAGAATGACCTTGTTGACGCTCTTTGCCATGATTGGCCTGCCTTCCTTTGCCGATTCGCTTTTCGCTCTACAATAGCAGGTTTACCCAGGCCTACTTCGCCTGCACGGGAATCCATGCGTCCGTGGTATCCCAGCGGATGTGCAGCTCCGTGCGGGCGCCCTGCGTGTTTTCAAAACTGATGGACATCTTTTCCTGCGGACTCGGCAGCGTTGTCAGTTCCATGGGAATGCGGGCCAGGTCTTTCGACGGGCTGTAGACGGTGCCCCACTGGCCGGTCTGCCGGTTGACGATCAGCTCCCAGCGATTCGGATTGGGAAGTGTGTACAGCGTGTAAGTGCCCGCCGGGATCTTCGTGCCGCCCATCGTCAGGTTGACCGAAGTCACCAGCGTGGTGGCCGCATTAGCGCCGGTGCGCCACACCTTGCCATAGGGCACCAGGCCGCCGAAGATCTTGCGGCCGCGCATCGAGGGAGCGCTGTATTTCACGGTAAGTTGCTTGCCGCTCAGCAAGACCGTGGCCTGGGCAGGTGGGCTGAGCGGCGTGTGCGGTTTTGCAGTATGCGATTGCGGATAGGCTGCGGGAAGCATCGCCACTACGGCGATACAGGCGACTAGAAGACGGGCAAATTTCATCGTCAGCTCCTTGAAGGTTCATTATGGGCGCGACTAGTATAGCCGCGCCTGAATCTTATTTAACGCAAAGTGGCACGCTGGCGGATATGCCGGTTGCGCAGCCATTTCGCGCCGCCGAGCACCAGCAGCATCAGGCTGAAGGGAATCCCCATCATGGCAAACATGAAGGAGAGCCACCCGGCATTGGTGTGCGGCCCGTAGATACCGATGCCGCCGAACAGTTTGAAGGTGGCGAGCAGGCAGAGCAGACCGGCCAGCAGAATCCAGGACCCGGTACGCAGCAGAGTATGGGTGCCGTCGTCGGGCAGCGGCGTGCCTCGGGAAACGGCGTCGTGCGCCGGGGCCGCGCTGGAAGAAGCGGCTCGGAGCACCGGGATGGACTTGGGCTCCGTCACCGGCGCCATGCCTCCAGCATGGCGTAGACGACGACGCCCGTCACCGAGACATAGAGCCAGATAGGGAAGGTAAAGCGCGCCAGCCGCCGGTGCTGCTGGAACCGGCCGCTGAGCGAAAAGTAAAACGTGATCAGGATGATAGGCAGCGCCACGATGGAGAGAATGATGTGGCTGGCCAGGATCGAAAGGTAAACCGCGCGCGCAGCGCCATGGCCGGGGAACAGGATGTCGCCATGCAGCGCGTGATTCACCAGATAGGAAACGAGGAACAGGCTGGAGAAGCAGAAGGCCGTGATCATCGCCGCCTTATGCCGTCGGATGTCGCGATGGCGGATGAACCAGAAGCCCACCGTCAGCGCGATGGCGCTCAGGCCGTTCAGCAGGGCGTTGAGCGCGGGCAGAAACATCAGGCGGTTGGCAAAGTCCTGCGGTGCGCGATGCACATAGATCAGCCACAGCAGAAAGGCGACCGCCGCGGCGCTGACGGCCAGGATGCCGGCGATGGGGGCGCGTGTGCCGTCGGGTGAGGATGTCGTTGAAACCACTTCGAGTCGGTTTGGCATAGGTATTACGCGGCCGGTTTATTGGTCCGGCGGTTGACGACGGCCCAGGAGCCGAGGAAGACCACGGCGCAGAAGCCCAGGGTTACGGCCAGGTTCACCTCCGGGGAGAAGGTGGTTGGTTGCGTGGGGAACAGGCCGTTGCGCAATGCATCGACGCCGTAGGTTAGCGGATTCAGCAGCATCAGCCAGCGCAGCCAGCCGGAGGCGCCGCTAACGGGGAACAGCGCGCCGGACATGAGCCACAGCGGAATCAGGATCAGGTTGATGACGGCGTGAAAGGCCTGTGTGGAGTCCATAGGCCAGGCGATGATGAAGCCCAGCGCGGTCAGCGAGAATGATGTGAGCGCGATGACCAGCAGGCTGTACAGAATGCCGCCCACGTCTGCATGCACGCCAGCCAGTGGCGAGAAGACGAGAAAGATCCATCCCTGAATCGCGGCCAGCGTGGCGCCCCCCAGCACCTTGCCCAGTACAATCGACGAGCGGCTGATGGGCGCGGCCAGCACGGACAGCAGAAAGCCTTCGTTGCGGTCCTGGATAAGCGACATCATGCTGAAGATCGCGGTAAACAGCACGATCATCACGATGGCGCCGGGAAAAAAGAAGCTCAGGTAGTGAGAGTCATTCGCACCGGCAGCGCCGTGGGTGCGGAAGGTATTGGCGAAGCCGGAACCCAGAACCACCCAGAAAAGCAGCGGGGACGCGATGACACCGACGACGCGCGCCTTCTGCCGGTAAAAGCGGACCAGCTCGCGCCGCCACAGGGAGTAGGCGGGCGTCCAAAGGCCGGGCGTGCGGACAGCGGAGGCGGTGTTGCGGACGGGGGCAGCAATCGTAGCCATTAGTGGCGCTCCTTGGCCGGTTTTGTCGCGGCCGGGTCGTCCATCCAGAAGCGATGGCCGGTGCGCTGGATGAAGACATCCTCCAGGCTGGGTTTGGCGACGGAGACGCCTTCCACCGCGCCGGGGAAGGCTTCGACCACCTCCGTCAGAAAGCGATGGCCCTGCTCGCGCTCGACGCGTACGGCGTTCTCAACAATGACCGGCGTCACGCGGAAGCGCTGTTCAAGAGCCGCGGCCAGTTGCTGCGCGGCCTCCGGCGAGGCGGTTTCGAACTGCACAATGTCGCCACCGATCTGGGCCTTGAGCTCTGCGGGACTGCCGAGCGCCACCAGCCGGCCGGTGTTCAGGAACGCCAGACGGTCGCAATGCTCGGCCTCTTCCATCAGGTGCGTGGTGACCAGCACGGTGACGCCCTGCTCGTCGCGCAGCAGCCGCAGATAGTGCCACAGGTCGATGCGCGCGCCGGGATCGAGGCCGGTCGAGGGTTCATCCAGCAGCAGCACGGAGGGCGAGTGGATCAACCCCTTGGCCAGCTCGACGCGCCGCTTCTGACCGCCGGACAGCGTCTCGGCCAGATCGCCGGAGCGGTCCGAGAGACCCACGCGGGCCAGGACTTCTTTGGAGCGCGTTTGCAGTTCGCGTCCGCTCAGCCCATACAGGTGCCCCTGATGCATCAGGTTTTCGGCGACGGTCAGCTTCACGTCCAGGCTGGAGGCCTGAAAGACGATTCCCGTCTGCTGGCGGGCCTGCGTCGGATGGGTGGCGACATCGTAGCCGGAGATGTAGGCGTGGCCGCCGGTGGGCACCATCAGCGTCGACAGGATGCGAAACAGCGTGGTTTTGCCGCTGCCGTTGGGTCCCAGCAGGCCAAAGATCTCAGCGGGCCGCACGTCAAAGCTCAAATGGTCGAGCGCAAGACGGGTGCCGTAGTCGTGGGACAACTGGTCCAGAGAGATAGGGCTGACGGCAGAGCGGACGGGGACGCCGGCGGGTTCGTTGGCTACAGGCGCTGTGCGGTGCATGGTTTCAGCAGTCGGCAAAGTATTACCCTCTTCCGGTTGCGTTCAGCATCAGGACAATCAGCAGCAGCGGCAGGTAGATGACGCTGATCTTCAGCAGCGAGCGCGCGTAGCGGCGCGAATCGCCGGCCGGGCTGCGAGTTATGCGGGTGAAGCGAATGGTATAGGCCAGATACACCAGCCCGAGCAGCAGAGCTGTAACCCAGTAGAAACGTCCGGCCAGGTGCAGGTAGTAGGGAACCAGGCTGACCGGCACCATGAGGATGGCGTAGATCAGAGCCTCAGTCGCCGTGGACCAGCCATCCGGCTCCACCACCGGCAGCATGCGGATGCCGGCGCGGCCATAGTCTTCGCGGTAGAGCCAGGCAATCGCCATAAAGTGCGGAAACTGCCAGATGAACAGGATGGCAAACAGAGCGACGCCGGGCCACTCGATGGCGCCGCGCGCGGCTGTCCAGCCGATCAGGGGCGGCATGGCTCCGGGAAATGCGCCAATAAAAGTCGCCAGTGTCGTGAAGCGCTTGAGCGGCGTGTAGATGCCGACATAAAGAACGGCAGTGAGCAGCGTCAGGGTGCCGGTTACCGGGTTGGTCGTCACCAGCAGCCACAGCGAGCCGGCGATGATCGCCGCCATGCCGAGCAGGACGCCGAAGCCCAGGCTCATGCGGCCGGCGGCCATGGGCCGCTGGGCCGTGCGGAGCATGCGCGCATCGGTGCGCCGCTCCATTACCTGATTCAGCGCGCTGGCGCCGCAGGAGACCAGCGCCACACCAAGCAGCGTGTCCCAGAGCGCTGAGTTGAACGAAAAGATGCCGGACTGGACTTCGCCCAGATAGAAGCCAGCCCAGGCTGTCATCACCACCAAGGCTGTGACGCGCAGCTTGAAAAGCGTCAATGTATCCGCTGCCAGAGTCCGCCCGTACCGGAAGAAGCGGACCACGCGATGGCGCGGGCGAGTGTCCGCCGAGACAGGCTGAAGCTGTGCGGCTTCCGTGTCCGAAACTCGGACGGGAGGCGGGACAGTGGTGGCACGGGCGGCAGAGCTCAGCATCAAGGGGATCCCCAGGAGTGGTCCGGACGTATCGAAGGTGGTGCGGGCGTCTTACCAGAAGAACCGGGCCTGTGGCCGCGCCACCTTCAAGGATAACAAAATGGAACCGGCCAACCGATGGCGCCGCGTCGCCTGCCACTGCACTTTCAGAAGGCCGCGCTGTTTCCCTGGTTCGTGTTCGCCGGCTCAACAACATACTCATCGATCAGGACGGCCACAAGTACTGCCGAGGGAACAGCGACCAGCACGCCGGCGATACCGGCCAGGCCGCCACCGAGCAGCAGGGCAATGAAGACCGCCGTCCCCGCCAGATCGACACTGGACTTCATAATCCGCGGAATCAGAAGCGCGTTCTCGATCTGGACGTAGATAAGTTCAAACGCCATGACTCCCAGAACCTTGGTAAAGGAGTCCGTGGCCGCAACCAGCATGGCGATCGAGGTGGAGACCATTGCGCCGACAACCGGGACAACGTTGAACGCGCCCATCAGCACGGCCAGCGCAAAGGCATAGCGCACGTGCATAATGCTGAAGACGATGCCGCTGAGGACGCCGAGAATCAGCATCAGGCTCATCTGCCCCAGCAGCCAGCGGCCCATGCGGGTGGCTGCCCGCTGCAGGGTAATGTCGAGCCGGCTGCGGCGGTCGGCCGGTACCAGCGAAAGAAACCAGGGGTAAATGTGACCCCCCTCCGCCAGAAAGTAGACGGTGAGCACAATGCCGGAGATGATCTCGAAGAACTTCGCGGCCCAGCCGCTGATGGAAGTGACGAAGGCGCCGACGTGCTGCGCCGTATCCTGCTTGAGCCGCGTTTGAATGGCGCTGAAGTTCACATCCCGCAGTACGGGCAGCCGGTTCAGCCGCTGGAGGAATGCCGGGCTACTGTCAGGCAGCGTGCGAACCAGCGACGTCACTTCATGGATGAGCGGGGGCAGTGTCAGAAAAATAAATCCGCCGATCGCCCCGACCACCAGCGCTGTAATCAACAGAATCGCGACGCCGTGCGAGAGATGACGCTTGCCGATATGGATGCGCTGCACGACGCGAACCACCGGCATCAGCACAACGGCGAACAGAGCGCTGACATAGATCAGCGTCAACACGTCGCGCAGCAGCCAGGCAACATAAAGGCCAATAGCGAGCGCGAAGGTAAACAGAATGTGGCCGCGCACATGCCTCTGCGTGGGGTGCACTGGTTC
>JAJXUS010000023.1 GCA_021782675.1 Acidobacteriota bacterium | reverse complement strand
CGCGCTTGGGCGGGAAGCTGGCCGAGTGGAAGACGTGTTCGAAGATGTCCGGGTCCTCGTTGCCCCCGATCCAGCGCAGCGAATATACGCCGAACGACCCGTGCGTAATGTCGGAATAAAACGTCGCAAATTCGTAACTGCGAACATCGAGCGCGATTCCGACGGCGCGCAATTGCTGCTGCAGCACCAGCGCCAGCAGGCGTGCGCCTTCGTCGGTGGAGGTCTTCATCTCCAGATGAAACCGAACACCGCTGCGATCGCGGCGATACCCGGCTGCATCCAGCAACGCGTTTGCCCGCGCAGGATCAAAGGCATACGTGATGTGCGGCGCAACGTGCGCCCAGTGATCCGGCGGCAGCAGGCTGTCCGCGGGCCGCGCTTCGCCGCGCAGCAGGCTGCCGATGATAATTTTGCGGTCGATCGCGCAGGCAATGGCCTGGCGGACCCGAACATCACGCAGGTGCGGATCGTGGACGTTGAAGGTGAGATATTGCACGACCGTGCCGGAAACCTCCGCAACGCGCAGGGCGGGGTCGCGGCGCAGCGACCAGACCATATCCGGCGTAAGAGCGTTTTGTGCGACATCGCCGGAACCTTTGCGAAGCTCCAGCGCGCGGGTGGTTCCATCGGGCACAACGGCGAAGCGCAGTTGCTTGATCTTCGGCGTCGCCTGCCAGCCGTGCGGATTCGCGTCCAGAATTACATCCTTATCCATCTGCTGGCTGACAAAGCGAAAGGGCCCGGTGCCAATCGGGTGCTTCTGAAAATCCGCGCCGCTGCCATAGGGGACAATGCCAATTGCGCCGTCGGACAGGCTCCAGAGCAGCGATGCATCGGGCTGACTGAGATGGAGAACGACCGTCGCCGGATCCGGCGCGTCGATGCGTTTCACATTGCGGTAGGCCTGATACTTCGGACTAAGCACCGCATGATGGATGAGCGAGTTCAACGTCCACTGCACATCCCGCGCCGTGAGTAGCTGGCCATTCTGGAAGAAAACCCCTGGCCGCAGATGAAAGATGTAGGTCGTCGGGTCGGGCATCTCCCAACGTACGGCCAGGTCCGGCTGCAGATCGAAGTGCGCATCCTTTTTGACCAGGGAGTCGAAGATCAACTCATCGATGCGTTCAGATTGTGCATCGGTGCCGACGCGCGGATCGAGACTGCCGGGGCTGCTTTCAATCAGCACAGTTACGGTGGCTGGATCGGTGTGCGAAGGGCCGCATCCCGCGAGCGCCAGGATTGCGAGTGCGCCGATGAAGCCGGCCATGAGGTTGAAACGGCACAGCCACCTACGCATAGGAGATTCGCCCCAGAACCACAGCGCGATCCGCACCCGTAGCCGATGGCAGATTGCCGGGAATCCCATGCCAGGTACAGTAGGCGAGCAGCGCAAATGCGACCGCCTCCTTCGCCTCGCTTGGCAAGCCGTTGGCGTCGCTGGTCATCACACGAGCGCCGGGCGGTAGCGCTTCGCGGATCATGTGCAACAGCGTCGCGTTCTTCGCACCGCCGCCAGAGAGGATCCAGTCAACGGGTTTGCCGCTAACCAGCGGCTGCACGAAGCGTTGGGCAGCGATGCCGATGCTGGCTGCGGTGAGCGCGGTCGCGGTGGCGACAGCATCCGCGCCGCTGCCCCCCGTTGCGCGGCAGTCCTCAAGAAACTGCGCGGAGAACTCGCGGCCGAATTGTTCACGGCCTGCGGACTTCGGCGGCTTTGCGCGGAAAAAGGGATGGGCCAGCGCCCGGCGCAAGACAGGCTCCAGCACGCGGCCGCGCGCGGCAACGGCGCCGCCGGCATCGTAGCGTCGGCGAAAGCATGTGGTCATCAGCGCATCGATCACCATATTGCCGGGGCCAGTGTCGAAGGCGATGACGCCCTGCGGCTGCGCGCGCGCCGGGATAACGGTCAGGTTGCCGATGCCGCCCAAATTCTGCAACACGCGCGCATGGTGTGCATCGTGGAACATCGCATAATCCAGCAAGGGGACCAGCGGCGCGCCTTCACCGTCAGCCGCGAGATCTGCCGGCCGGAAGTCCGAAACAACCGGCACACCAAAGCGAGCAGCCAGCACCGACGGCTCGCCTGCCTGCCACGTGCAACGGACGGGCGCACCCAGGAAGCGCTCGGGAGCTGTCTGGTGATAGAGCGTCTGTCCGTGGCAGCCAATCAAATCGAGACGCGCAGGATGCTGCTCGAGCGCAGCAGAGACGGCGTCGGCGTAGAGCTGGCCGAGCCGCCAGTGGAGCTGAGACAGTTCGGCGACTGACACATCGCGGCCATTCATCGCACGCAGGACAACCTCCCGCGCAGCGCGGGGATAGGGAACCGCGGTGTGCGACAGCAGGTGCGGGCGCGGCAGCTCGGCCGTTCCGCCCTCGCGAGCCGGACGAATCCGGACGAGGGCCACGTCAATCCCATCGGCGGAGGTGCCGCTCATAATTCCCGCTATCGTCATGGCTCGCAAGGGGCGGGTGGGTGCTGTGCGTTTCATGACTGCGCTGCTCCGTGAATGCGAGAGATTCGATCGCGCAGCCGCAACTGTCGCGCCTGCAGCGCCTGCAAGGTGCGCGGTGTGAAGGTGCGAGGAAGGCTGCTGCGCAGCAGCCGATGACGCGCGGCCGCAACTCGTCGCGACGCCGTCGTTAGCCGTGCGCGGAAGGCGCTGGATCGCTCCGCCTGCCGCAGGAGCGCTTCATGACTGGTAAGCACGCGGTCCGCACGATGGCAGACTTCGATCAGATCCATGCCGCCCTCAATCGCTGCGACAGCAGCGTCAGCGCTCGACGCATGGTCCAGTACGCCGCCCATCTCCATGTCGTCAGAAAAGATCAGCCCCCGGTAACGCAGCCGCTCGCGAAGCACGTGTCGCATCCAGAACTTCGACAGGGAAGCCGGGCATGCGGGCTTTTCAATCTTCGGGTACGCCGCGTGGTTCACCATAATCATCGCCATGCGCGCTTGCAGCGCACGATAGGGCGCAATGTCTTCGCTCCACATCTGCTCCCAGCTGCGATCAATCTTTGGCATGGTGGCGTGCGAATCCAGCGACCCGCCGCCCAGGCCCGGGAAATGCTTGCCGCAGCCGAGGATTCCTGCGGCAGCCAGTCCATCGAGAAATGCGCCGGCATAAGCAACGACGGCTGCGGGATCGGCCGATACCACGCGCGTTCCCAGAACCGGCAGCGCAGGCGTCAGCGCCAGATCGAGCACCGGGGCGAGATTGACATTGAAGCCGAGAGCGCGCACGCACGCGCCAATGATAGCGCCATGCTCGCGGAAGATCTTCGCCGATCCTGTTGACGCGACTACGGCCGGAGCGGGCGATGGGCCAATCAGATCCCGAAGGCGATCGACGGTGCCACCCTCCATATCCACGCAGCGAAAGAATGGTTCCGCAATGATCGAGGCGACCTGCTGAAAAAACGCCAGAGTCTGCGCGCCCGCTTCGAGGTTCCGGCGGAAGAGAATCACGCCTGCAGGCTGCAGGCTGGCCAGCCACGCACTTTCGAGAGCGCTGAGCATTGTGCCTTCCAGGCCGACGATCAGCACTGAACCAGCAATATGCCGGAGCTGGCGAGTGGGACTCATGGGCGTGCGGCCTCCCGTTCGATCGATCCTTCGCGCAGCTCCTGCTGCAGTTGCTGCAGCAGATTGAGCGCCTGCAGTGGGGTGAGCGCGTTGACATCGAGCGCGTAAATCTGGTCCACGATGCGCTGCGAGAGTGGCGTGAAGAGTGTCATCTGCAGCATCGGATCGGCAGATTCGGCACCTGCCTCCACTTCGCGCTTCTCCGCGCGCTCATGCTGGCGCAGAATCTGACGGGCACGGTGCAGCACATCGCGTGGCAGTCCGGCGAGCCGCGCCACCTCAATGCCGTAGCTCTTATCGGCAGCGCCCTCTTCCACGGTGTGCAGAAAGACGATGCCACTTCGCGACTCATGTACGGAGACGCGAAGATTTTTGAGCCTGGGAAGCCGGTCGGCCAGCAGCGTCAGCTCATGAAAATGCGTGGCGAAGATGGTGCGCGCGCCAATCGTGTTGTGCAGATACTCGAGCGTCGCCCACGCCAGCGACATGCCATCGTAGGTCGCCGTGCCGCGGCCCATCTCGTCCAGCAGCAGGAGTGAGCGCTGGGTGGCCGTGTTCAGGATCGCGGCCGTCTCGGTCATCTCCATCATGAAAGTGGAGCGGCCCTCGGCCACGTTGTCACTGGCCCCGATGCGGGTATAGATGCGGTCCACGATGCCGAGACGCATCCGCTGCGCCGGAACAAAGCAGCCCATCTGCGCCATGATGACCAGCAGCGCCGCCTGCCGCAGATATGTGGATTTGCCGCCCATGTTGGGGCCGGTCAGCAGCAGCAGGGATGGGCCCGCCGTATCCACCAGCAGATTGTTGGGCACGAAGCGCTGCTCGCCGTGCTGCTGCATGTTCCACTCAATCACGGGATGCCGTGCCGCCAGTGTTTCCATCGTGCCGGAGTCGTCAATAGCGGGACGCACGTAGTTGCGGGACGCGGCAAGGTGGCCGAAGCAGCCCAGCAGGTCGGCCTCTGCGATGATCTGCGCCGCAGAGCGGATGCGAGCGCTGGCCGCCAGCACCGTGGCGCGCAGCGCAGCAAACAGGCGGCGCTCAATCTCCAGACAGCGCTCCTGCGCGCCGAGGATTTTTGCCTCGTAGTCTTTCAGCTCCGGCGTCGTAAATCGTTCAGCGTTGGCCAGCGTCTGTCGGCGCTCATAGTCTGCGGGAACGCTGGCAAGGTTGGCGCGGGTGATCTCAATGAAGTAGCCGAAGACAGAATTGAACCGTATCTTCAGGGAGTTGATGCCGGTCCGCTGCCGTTCGCGTTGTTCAATGGCTGCAATTGAGGCACGGCCCTGCCCGCCAATGTCGCGCAGCGCATCGAGCTCGGCGTCCGCTCCGGCGGCAATCGCCCCGCCGTCCTCCAGCTGCACCGGAGGATTCTCAGCGATCGTGCTGCGGATCGCGCCCTCCACATCTTCCAGAGGATCCAGGCCCGCCGCGAGCCGTTCTGTAGCGGTGCAGGCGATTGCGCCAAGTGCCTCCCGCAGTTGCGGCAGCCGCGCCAGCGAGGTGGAGAGCGCGAGCATGTCACGCGGGCCGGCGCTGTCCAGCGCGATGCGGCTCAGCAGCCGCTCCAGGTCGAGGATGCCGCTGCAGCGCTCGCGCAGGCGCTCGCGGGCAGGCAGGTCGGCGTGCAGGCAGGCGACCGCGTCCAGCCGCTCATTGATCGCGTCTATCGCGAGCATCGGCCGCAGGATGGCGGCGCGGAGCGCCCGCTTGCCGACCGGCGTAACGCAGCAGTCCAGCGTGCGAAACAGCGTGACCTCCCGCTTTGCATCGAGATTGAGCGAGTCCACCAACTCCAGGTTTCTGACGGAGGTGGCATCCAGCTGCAGCCACTCCGTGGCGGCTGCAAAGCGGATGCGGTCGATGTGCTCCAGTTGTCCGGGCTGGGTCTGCTTCAGATAGTGGATGATGCCGCCTGCCGCGATGGCCGCCGCGCGATGATCTTCCAGCCCGAAGCCAGCCAGATCGCGCGTGCCGAAGTGCGTTTGCAGCAGCGGGATCGCATAGTCACCCGTCCACACCCACGCGTCAAGCGTGGAGACGGTGCAAGCGGCCAGGCAGCGTTCCAGCTCCTCGTGTCCGGTTGCGCCGGGCAATTCGGCCGGTAGCAGTATCTCCGCCGGCGTGGCGCGGTACAGTTCATCGCGGCAGTGGCTGGCCGCCTGCGGCCCATGAAATTCCACCGCTCGAAAGTCGCCGGTCGAGTTATCGAGCAGGGCCAGACCGAGTGTGCCGCCAATATGACTGAGGGCTGCGAGATAGTTTGTCTGGTCAGAGGCGAGCGACGGATCGATAGTGGTGCCGGGAGTCAGCACGCGGGTCACTTCGCGCCGGACAATGGTCTTTGCAGTCTTGGGATCTTCGAGCTGCTCACAGAGGGCAACGCGATAGCCGGCCCGCAGCAGACGGGCAATGTACTGCTCGGCGGCGTGGTAGGGAACGCCGCACATGGGGATGGCCCGCTCCTTATCGCGCGCGGTCAATGTAATCTGCAGCTCCCGGGAGGCGGTTTTCGCGTCTTCAAAAAACAGCTCGTAGAAGTCGCCCAGGCGAAAGAACAGGAGCGCGTCCGGATGCTTCGCCTTGGCGGCGGCGTATTGGCGCATCAACGGAGTCTGCGCCGTATCGGCAGGAGCGCTGGAAGCGGAATGAGCCACGGGATAGGCACAGCATACCCCGTTGGCGCCCGCGGATGGGCAGGGATCCCTGCGAATGCGCCCATCGCCGGGCCGCGGCCCGGTGCACGATATACTTTCCTATTGGACTGCGCTCTGGCGCAGCGACTCTTGAAGGATCGCTATGTATCTCTTCTGGCTCCGGGCTGCGCTGGTCTTCTCAGGAATTGCCAGCCTTGCGGTCCTTCCCGGAGCGTTTCAGGGTTCCGACCGCTGGCGAAGGTTTCTGGTGCCGCTGTGCATCGCCGGTGTGGGCTGTAATTTCATCGGTCTGACGCAGATGTTGAGCCGTGCGGGACATTGGGTGCCCACCAGCATCGAGGAGACCACGGCATCCTTTGCCTTACTGCTGGCGCTAACCTTTCTGGGCTTATATCTGCGCTACCGCGCCATCTCGTTGGGGCTGTTTGCGCTTCCGCTGGTGTTTCTGCTGCTGCTGCCCGCTGCGGTGGGGGTTGACCCCGCGCGGCACGCGTATGAGCCGCTGCGCAATGGCTGGATTCTGATCCACATTGCGTTCGTTCTTACGGCGTATGCGGCGCTGGTCTTGAGTATCGTTTCCAGCCTGCTGTATTTAATTCAGGAGCGGCGGCTCAAGACCAAGCAGATCGGCGGAATTTTCAGCCATCTGCCACCGCTCGAAACCATCGACCAGATCTCTTTCCGCATGCTGGTCATAGGCTTTCCCTGCATGACGATCGGTCTGCTGGCGGGCGCGCTGATCGCGCAGCAGACCGTAGGCGCTGCCTATTTCCTCGATCCAAAAGTTCTGCTCTCGATCGCGATGTGGCTGCTGTACGTCTGGATGCTCTATGTGCGCGGCCACTCTGGATTGCGGGGACGCCGCGCCGCGTATCTCACTTCGCTCGTCTTTCTGGCCGCGCTGACGGTTTGGGTCGCCAACCAGTTCAGCAGCGTGCATCGGTTCGCCGCGCCATGAGTGTGATTCTGGCAGGCGTCAACCACAAGACCGCGCCCATCGAACTGCGCGAGCGGTTGGCCATTGCCGCTGGACAGATGGAGCATGTGACGCGCACGCTGCTGAACGTCCCCGATGTGCAGGAGGCCATGGTCCTCTCCACCTGCAACCGCGTGGAGTTCCTGACATTTCAGCCGAACGGCGCCGCCGATCTTGCGGCATTTGCCGCTGCATACTTCGCCATCGACCCGCAGGAGGTGGCGCCGCACGTTTATGTCTATCGCGCGGAGGACGCAGTGCGGCACCTGTTCCGCGTCGCCGCCAGTCTGGATTCTCTGGTGGTCGGGGAACCGCAGATTCTGGGCCAGGTAAAGGAGGCCTGGACCATCTCCCGCTCCGCCGGCGGGGTCAACAACCATCTCGATCCTTTGCTGCAGCGTGCTTTTATGGTGGCCCGCAAAGTGCGCGCGCAAACCTCCATCGGCGTTTCGTCGGTCTCCATCGCTTCCGTGGCGGTTGACCTGGCGCGAAAGATCTTCGGCGACCTGGCCGGAAAGACCGTCCTGCTGACCGGAGCAGGGAAGATGGGAGAGCTCGCCGCAAAGAGTCTGATGCATCAGGGGGCCACCCGCATTCTGTTCTGCAACCGGACGCAGGCGCGCGCTGAGGCGCTTGCCGAGCGCTTTCGCTGCGCCCATGGCGCGGGCGCCGGGGCCCAGATGGCGGTGTCCCAGGCCGTGGCGTGGGATGCGCTGCATCGGCATGCCACGGAGGCCGACATCGTGGTGACGTGTACCGGCGCCGGGGAACCGATTTTTACGCCGGCGCATGCTCGCACCTATGCCGCGCGGCGCAAGCATCGGCCCATCTTTTTTATCGACATTGCTGTGCCGCGTGACGTGGACCCGGACGTGAACCGCATTGAGGGCATCTTTGTCTATAACATCGACGATCTGCAAGCGGTGGCTGCCGGCAATCTTGCGGGCCGCGAGAAAGAGGCGCAGCAGGCTGAGGCCATCATCGCTGCGGAGGTGGATCGCTATTCGCGCTGGGTGCGCGGCGCGCACGCGAAGGAATCCATCGTTTCGCTGACGCAGAGCCTGGAGGACATGCGTCAGCATGAAATGCGGCGGGCCGCTCCACGGCTCGCCAGCCTTTCGACGGCGCAGCGGGATGCGGTGGAACAGATGACGCGCGCCCTGGTGCACAAGCTGCAGCATGGTCCGATTCAGGCCCTGAAGCGGGCCGCGCGTGAAGGCGATCTCGAAGCGCTTGCAGCGATTGAGCAGATGTTCTCCTACGGTGCATCGCCGGGTGGAACGACGCCGCTCGATGATGAAGGGGAGAACGATTGATACGGATCGGAACACGCGGTTCGGCGCTGGCCCGATGGCAGGCGGCGTTTGTGGCCGATCATCTGCGGGCTCACGGACACACGGTTGTGCTGGAGGTGGTGACGACCGCGGGTGATCGCGTGCGCCATTTGCCGTTCGCGCAAGTCGGGAATAAGGGAATCTTTACGAAAGAGATCGATGAGGCACTGGAGAGCGGGCGCATCGATCTCGCAGTCCACAGTCTGAAGGATTTGCCTTCGGAGCTGCCCTCGCGCTTTACGCTGGCCTGCGTACCGCGCCGGGCCGATCCTCGGGACGCGTTTCTGGCGCGCCAACACGCAACCTTCGCATCGCTGCCCCAGGGAGCAACGGTTGGCACCAGCAGCATCCGCCGGCAGTCCCTGTTGCGGGCACAGCGGCCTGACCTGCATCTGATCGAGCTGCGCGGCAACGTCGACACGCGTCTGCGCAAGCTGGAGCAGGCTAGCTGCGACGCCATTGTGCTGGCTGCTGCCGGACTGGACCGCCTGGGGCTCGAGGAAAATATTCGCGAGCGCTTCCCGGTGGAGCAGATGTGTCCCGCTGCCGGACAGGGTGCGCTGGGCATTGAATGCCGCGCGGGAGAGGAAAAAATCCAGCGCGCGCTGGCAACGCTCGAACATCCCGACTCCCGCTTTGCCGTGACGCTCGAACGTGCAGCTTTAGCTGCGCTCGAAGGCGGCTGCCACGTGCCCATCGGCGTCCATTGCTTTCGGCGTGAGGGAGAGTGGACCGCGCTGGGCGTGGTCGCCGCGCCGGATGGAACGCGTGTCGTGCGGTACGCCATGGCGCTGCCGGATGAGACGCTCTCCGCGGCGGATGCCGTGTCTGCCGGCCGCATGCTGGCGGCGCGCCTGTTGATTGCCGGAGCTGGGGAGATTCTGCATGCCGCTGCAACCTCTGCACAAAGCGGGCCGGTCGATGCAGGCGCTTAACGGCCGTCGCATTCTGATCACGCGGGCACGGCATCAGGCGGATGCCCTCGCGCAGGCTCTGGAGGCGCACGGGGCGGAGGTCCTCGCCGTTCCCGCCATTCGCATTGTGCCGCCTGCCAGCTGGGATGCGCTGGACCATGCGCTGCAGGCCCTGGATACCTACGACTGGCTGGTGTTGACCAGCGTGAATGGGGTGGAGTCGCTGGCCGCTCGAATGCGGGTGCTGGCAGGTTCGCGTCTCGCCGGTGCACGCCTGGTATTTCCACCGGTCCGCGGCCTGCGCGTTGCGGCGATGGGCCCTGCCACGGCGCGGGCTCTGGAGGCGGAAGGAATCACGGTCGACGTTGTTCCTGAGCAGTACGTTGCGGAATCGCTGGTGGCATCCCTGCGCGACCGGGTCTTTGGGCAACGGGTGCTGCTGGTGCGGGCCAAGGTGGCGCGCGATGTCTTGCCGGCCGAGCTTGAACGGGCCGGTGCCCGCGTGGATACGGTGGAAGCGTATGAGACGGTGGTGCCGCAGGAATCAAGTGCCGCGCTGCGCAGTATCTTCGCGGCGGGAGCGCACGCGCCAGATGCCGTGACCTTCACCAGCTCCTCAACCGTGACAAACTTCTGGCGTTTGCTGGCAGAGGCCGGGCTGGCCTGGCCGCCATCGCTGGCAGCCGCTTCCATCGGCCCTATCACCAGCCGCACGCTGCTGGCGCATGGCATTGAGCCGGTGATTGAAGCGCGCACCTACACTATTCCCGGCCTGGTGGAAGCCCTGTGCGAGTGGTACGGCCACCGCTGATCACGCGCTGCGGCGGGCGCTCTGCTTCTTTGCACGCGCCTTCGGCAAACTGGGATGCGAACTCCACGTCTTGTCCGGCGCATTGCACAGATCTTCAAGAAAACAATCCGCGCACCGCGGCTTACGGGCAATGCAGATGCTGCGCCCAAAGTGAATGATGCGATGCGAGAAGTCGATCCACTGTTTCTGCGGAATCACGCGCATCAGGTCCTGCTCAATGCGCTCTGGAGTTTCGGCCTTGGTCAGCTCCAGCCGGCGGGTGATGCGCGCCACATGCGTGTCTACCACGACGCCGTCGGCGATCTTGAACCACGAGCCTAAGACGACGTTGGCTGTCTTTCGGGCCACACCGGGCAGGGGCAGCAGCTCATCCATGGTTTCCGGCACGCGGCCGTGAAATTCGTTGACCAGAAGCCTGGCCGCGCCCTGAATGCTTTTGGCTTTGTTGCGAAAGAAGCCGGTGCTACGGATGATGGATTCGATCTCGGCAGTGTCCGCCTTTGTCAATGCGGCCGGCGTGGGGAAGCGTTGGAACAAAACCGGCGTCACGAGGTTCACGCGGGCATCCGTACACTGCGCCGACAGAATGGTCGCTACGATCAGCTCCCATGCGTTGTGATGATGCAGGGCGCAGACGGCGTCTGGGTAGTGCTTGGCCAGACGCCGCAGAATCTCGGTGACGCGGGGATCGGGCCCGTTCTTGGCCGCTGCCTGGGCAGGCAGGGTTTTCCCGGAGCTTTTGATAGTTTGGGCGAGGCGCGGTTTCGGCATAGTGGAGCCGCCACTATGCTAGCAAACCGGGCCGGGCCAGCAATTTTGCACGGTTTTCACTATCATGAGCAGAGCTTCCGCATCTGAAGACCTTGACCGCTGGACTGCCCTGACAACCGGATGACCGTTAAACTTCTCAGCTTTCTTGTTCCCTGGATTACAGGTGTTATCTCACACATCGGGTATGCCGGCGTCGCGCTTCTCATGGCGATTGAGTCCGCGTGTATTCCGCTGCCTTCTGAAGTGATCATGCCGTTTGCCGGCTACCTGGTGTACACCCACCGTTTTCGGCTGCTATGGGTCGCAACGGCGGGGGCCATCGGCTGCAACATTG